>JBGTLJ010000225.1:0-6555 GCA_041744175.1 Oceaniglobus sp.
TGTCGTGAGGATAAGTTGATGCCCGATCCCGATCCGCCCCAAGGCTTACCCGATCTTCGCTTGAGTGCGCTGTCGCGGTGGGACAACGAAGGTGGCGCTATCGCGGCTGCAGCGCACGTGGCGCACCCGGACGTGCCGGACATGACGAACGCCGAGCTTGTGCTCCTTCGCGTCCGCGTGATTGCGCTCGAGAATTTATTGATCGCTGTCCTTGCGGAAGGCTCGGACCGGCAGCGCCAGACGGCACGCGAAATGGCTGACGTCATCTCTCCCCGAAGCGGCTCTACCCAGCATACTCTCACGATCCGTGCGGCCCAGCACATGACTGACCTCGTAGACCGCGCGGTCCACGTGCAGATGACACAGCCGTAATGGGGCGGGACATTGGGAAGCGGGGGTGAGCGGTGCGGCAAAGTCGATCCCGCGACGCCGGACTCCATGTACTATGTGTTCTAAAAAGTAATAAAATCAATGTGTTGTGAACGAGAGATGGGGTGGATGCCGCTCTCCCCAGACGGCATCGCGATGTGCCAAACTCGTGGTGTCGAGACACGAGTTGAAGGAGAGGGCATCCATGGAAGAAGTTAGCATCATCGGGGTCGATCTGGCAAAGAACGTGTTCCAGCTGCATGGGGCTGCGGCGGACGGGGCGGTTGTGTTCCGCAAGAAGCTGTCGCGACTGCAGTTGGCGAGGTTCTTGGCGGAGCAACCGCCGTGTCTAGTTGCAATGGATGCCGAGGCTGGCGTGAATCAGCCAGTTGGATTTCAGTCGCTTTTGCACCAATTGACGTGTTGAACCTCAGTGGCATCCAATAAAATCAATGTGTTGCAAACGAGAGAAGGTTAGACCCCAGGTCCATCCCCTCCGCCACGTGCCCAAGCACAACTGTTCTCCGGCCCGCCGCATGGCGGAAAATTCCCGTTATGTTCAAGGGTTATACGGTTTGGGCTGAACACTGCTTTGGCGCCAGGATACCTGAAATCGTTCTCTGCGGGGCCGTATTCTCTGAAGCTGATGACTGCGCCGATTTGGTGAAGAGCTTGTAATGCGTTGATCCTTATCGGGTTTTCCGTGTGTCGAAATTGCACTTCGATGCCAGTCCTGTTCGGCCAGATGGAACTGAAATCGGAACTCATCGAATCAAATGCAAGAGCGCGGCTCAATCGGAATGCTGCAAAGCAGCGAGCATCATCAAGGGCGGGAAGCGGACACGCGGCGGCGCGGCGCAGCAGCCGCAGCATTTGTTGTAGCGGACCTTCAGCGGCGGCGTACTGTTAGAACGATGTGACCAGCAGGTCGGGCGGGTAACGGGCATTCACGGTGCAGCTTGGCAGCCGCAGCAACCGTCGAATAGCTACGATGTCTTGCGGCTCATTGCAGCGGCTTCGGAGGCGATCCGGGGAATGTCGGAGCTGTGGATCCTGATATCCGCTTGTTCCCGGTCGGACATTGCCGAAAGCTCGCGCCATGTCCGGTCGTAGACGGCCCTTGCCCTGCGCCGCTCTGCCTGGTCGGCCCTGAATTGTTGGATCGCGTCGCGGACTCCGTTGAAGGGATTGATGGTGAGGGTGTTTTGAAGTGTCATGTCGTTTGTCTTTCGTTTCAAATGGTGGAATTCGATCCACCGCGTATGGCGAATGATTGCGTTTTGCTCATTCTGGATTTGCTTTCCGATTGCCACTGGACCCTCAGCGTGGACCGAGCTTGAGAGCGATCGGTCCCGGACAGGCCGTGATTACAGCATCTGCAGGAGCAGACGTCAGGCTGCTGCGCCAGCTACAGGATTCCTGCGCTTGAAAATCCCATGAAAGTTGGACAGGCCGGCCTTGATCGATTTGGCAAAATATTCGCTGCGCATCCCGTGCGCCTGCTGGATGATCTTTTGAACTTCGGCCGGGGTGGGTGTCTTGAACTGTGATTGCATATTCATGGTCGGGTCTTCCGTTTTGACTGTGCGTCTTTGCTTGAACCGAATATATGGGCCAAGCGCCAAATCCCTAACCATAGACGGTATGCTATGACTGCATGGCGAAGGACGCGATGCATCGCGACCATCGGTAAGGTCACTGGGGCAGGATGCAGAGTCGCAGGCTCTGAAACGCGAAGCCGGTCACTGCCACCGGCGTGGCGGTTAGTGCCCGTCAATCAACACAAAAGGCTATCCGACCAGGCGCGGGACGTACGACCGGCGTCAGAGGCTTTGCGCCAGTGCATCCGCGATGGCGCGTCCACTGGTCCAGGCGTCTTCTACCTTTGCCCCAAGGCACCAGTCGCCACCGGCAAAAAGAGTTTGATCCCTGCCGCGCAGGTACGGATGCCCCAAGGACGACGACACGAACGCATAGCGCCAGCGGTGGGCGGACACATAGGCGGGATCGATATTTGGACCGGTGCCGATGATCCGGGTCACCAGGGGCAGCATCCTTTGCGCGATGATTTCGGGTTCCAGTTCCAGATGCCGAAGGCTCCATTCCGGACTGGCCTGCGCCACCACGCAGGTTGTGTCCGGTCGCCCCGGCTTGGCGCTGTCACAGGCGATCCACGAGATATCCTCGTCCGGGGCGCGGCGGGTCACGAAAGGCAGGTCGACACCTTGGGGCAGTCCGATCATCAGGGTCAGGCACGGATCCATCGTGACCGTTTCCAAAGCATCGGTGAATCCGTGGTTTTCCGGGAGCAGCGGGGCGATCTGCGGTGCAGGCGCGGTGACGGCGACACGGTCGAATAGTTGCTTGCCGCCCTGCCATTCCAATTGCCAGCGACCCTCTGCCGGGACGATGCGGTGCACCCGCGTGGCTTTTCGGATGTCCAGACCCTGACCGAGGCACTTGGCGAGGCCGGTCATTTCGGGCACACCGACACAAGCTGCGGGATCGCTGTTTTCCGGCCAACGAGCCACGGCACCAACGGCTTCGGCGCGGTGCAGCATGTAGGCGAAACCGCTTCCTCGCGCGGAGAGATATTGCGTGCCGTGATCGAACTGGAAACCGCCGTCCGCACGTCGGGTCGCCATTCTGCCGCCAGTCCGCGGCCCTTGTCGAAGATGACGGTTTTCAGGCCGCGCTCATACAATGCGCGCCCGCAAGCCAAACCCGCCATCCCAGCGCCGATGATGGCGTTTTCAGACTTTGCGCCTACCATCCTTCGCTCCCCGGTGCCCCCTTGATGCGGCCTTGCAGATTCGTGGTCACCCAGCCGCCGTAAAAGTCACCGGGCTGCGGCATGACCCGTTCTTCGCCGACAAAACAGGCATCCATCATGCTTGCGTAGAAAGACACATACCCTGACAGGGCCTGAAACCCTGCGGTCGGCGATGGATAGGACCATGCCGCGCGGGCTGCCGTTCTGCCCCCGGCCTGCACGTCGAAATAGGTCACATTCCCCTTCCATTCGCAAAAACTTGTCCCGCGGGCAGGGATCAATGTGGTCAGTATATCCTTTGGCGGGACATAATAGGTTGGCGCGTTATGTGTCTCTAAAACCCGCAAAGCCTGCGCCGTTTCGGCGACGGTCTCGCCGCCCAGGATCAGGCGCAGGGTCTGCGGCACGGGTTCCAGCGCGGGCGGGCGTGGATAGTCCTGAACATTTTTGGGCGAGAGTTGCGACATGATTGCGGACCTTGTTTCAGATTTATGGGTTTCAAGCGCAGCGCCCAGCGCCGCCAAAATCAAGGGCGCGCCGTCACCGGGCGAGCACGACATCCGCGCGGACGTCGAGCCCATCCTCGACGGCATCGACGAGATAATCGGCCACATCGCGCCGGGAGACCAATCCGTTGCGCCAGGTCGACGGGTCGCGCAAAACCTTGAGATTGGGCGATTTCGGACCGTTCGTGAGGATGACGGGCCGCGCGATCGTCCAGTCGAGATCGCTTTGCACGATCATCGACTCCTGCCGGTCCTTGTCGGCATAGGGTTTGCCGAGGATCGCCCGGTGACCGACACGTTCAAGCGAACTCATCGCACTTCGCGAACGTCCCGCGCCGAAACCGGTGACCGCCACGAGGCGCTTGGTGTCATTGGCTTTCATGGCGTCGAGCAGCACGTGCGTACTGTCAGAAAACAGCGTCTCTTCCTCCCAGAGCATGGCCAGACGTTCCTTGATGCCCAAGGCGTAGATCACTGCACGCACGCCAGAGAGGGCTGCGGAGACATCCTCGGCGGACCGCGCGTCGCCGGCGAACGGCTCGATCAGGTCGGTTTTTTCCAGCGTGTCGGCGCTGCGGGCAAAGGCGCGCACGGTCAGCCCACGACTGACGGCTTGTGCGACAGCACATGCGCCGATCCCGGAGGTCGCACCGATGATCAGAATAGGCGCGGTCAATTGAGCATGTCCTCGTAAAGACTGTGAAGCGACCGGTGTGCGGCGCGGTCACCACAGCGCGCCTTTAACCGCCGTTCGAGTGCGGCGGCATCATCCCAGGGACGATAGACGCTCGGGATGGACAAACTCGGGCGATCCATCGCGTTTGCGTCAGGCGCATTCTTGGAGGCGTCAGATTTTGTCATGTGCGTGCTCCGTTGGGATCGGTTTCGGGCCTTGACGGACGTTGATGGCTTTGAGGATCGGCGACCAGTTTCTATCTGAAGTATGGCGAGCGATCGAAAAGGCATCCGTGATTTTCAACCTTTGTCCATAACCCAGAAGCAGAAGGAGGAGCGCCACGCCGATGATCGGCATGTGTCCGATGAATTCGACCAGCGCCACCTCGTTGTTGCCCTGGACGATGAACACGATGTTCGAAACCGCCATCATGACAGACAAGGCCAACACCGCGAGGCGGACCGTCGTGCCGAGGATAAAAACGATGCCGATGACCGCTTCGACCATTCCCGCGGACAGAACGAACATGCGGTCGTCGAAGAACGTGAACCCCAGCGCCTGCAGAAAATTCCACTGATATTGCGCGAGGAACACCTGGCCCAATGCCGAGGGCGCAAGCTTTTCGCCCACAGCCAGAGCAACCAGCGAAATCCCCGTCCAGATGCGGAGCGCGTCCACCGAATAGGGTTTGAGCAGATCGCGGCGCTCCTCATCCTCTATCGAGTTCAGCAGCAGGAAGCAGGCGATCCCGATGATGATCGCGTATTCGAGCGCGGGAACAACTCCGAATTTTACGGCCACACCGGCGTGAAGGACAACCATCATCAGCGCAGCAGTCTTGATCCATCGGTTGGCGATCAGCATGATGCCGATGACTGCCTGCATGACAACGAGTAGAAGGCCGAACGATCCGTCGGCCACCTTGTGCGGCGCGACCAGAGCGCCCTCGTAGGCGGTCAACAGAAAGCTCATCCCCGTAAAGACCCGCAGGATTTCCATGAAATCGTGCCGGAGCTTCGATTGCGCGACGCGCAGTGTCGGCAACTTGCCATCGAGCCAGATGGAAAACAGGACCATCAAGGCAGCCAAGACACACCACGACAGGAAAACCGGGTCGGTCGGACTGAAATTGGCAAGTGGTTCGGCGTCGCTTTCGACGAACCAGTTGACATGTGCAGCGGCCCCGGTGCCGATCACGCAGGTCAGCAGAGTGGCGCCAGTCTTCGTCCAAGTTGTCATACGTCCACCTTGGTGCTTTCGCACAATCCCGGTCATGCGGTGGCATGAAGATAGACCTGAGCCGTGTTTTGGATACAGGGCGTGGTCTTACGTCGCAGATCCTGAACACAGTTGCCCTGCGGGCACAGGCCGGATTTTTTGTAGGTTGAGCTGCGAGGCCTGTGTACGGGGCACGAAAAAATCGGAACGACCGGCCATCAGACTGATGGATGCCAAAGCAAGTCATCGATTCTTCTATAAACCGCAGGTGCACTGGTTTCTTTGCTTGAGGCTATGGTGCTGTGCCACCGCCAGATGGCAGCTTCTGGTAAGCAGCACTGCGGCGAGGATAGATAGACGAAAGGCAGCAATGGGCCGGTCGCGTCATTCGAACAGTTCGATTTGCCGCGTCCAGATTGCAGGAAACGGCTCCAAGTCGCGCGCCAGCGTTAACTCCGGCGCGTGCGCAGCGTTTAGGATTGTCTCGACGATGTCCGGCGCAAGTAAAGTCAGCCGCATGACGCGGGTCATGTAAGACGGCGCGTTCCCCTCGCGAAGTGCCAGCTCGGCAATGGTCGTGAACGCGCGGGATTCCAGCATCCGTTTCCAGCGAAACGCACGTGCCAGCGCCTTGACCAAAGTGTTGTCCATCTTGCGTTGGCTTGATGCCCCATCCGGCATCCGCATCTCTTTGCGGCCGCCACGCTTCACCATTCGGAACGGGATGTGCACTGTCACCGTTTCCGGCCCTGGCTTCGCTCGGGTCATGCCGCCGTTCCTAGATCAGCCATCATTTCCCGCGCCAGCCCGGTCAGACCGTCCATCCGGAAGCGAACATCGAGGCCATCGGTACCGATGTCGATGCGCTCGATCAGCAGTGTCGCGATGCGCGCCTGCTCGGCCGGGAACAATTCATCCCACAGCGGATCGAGACGGGTCAGCGCCTCGTGGGCATCTGCTTCGGCAATCTCGCCGTCCTGCGCCCGCGCCGCCTTCCACGTCCCCGCAACGAT
>JBGTLJ010000226.1:0-3017 GCA_041744175.1 Oceaniglobus sp.
ATCTCGACGTCCTGTCGCACGACCTTTTCGATGTCCTTGAAATACGCCATCTCATCCGGGGCGCAGAACGCGATGGCCTGACCGCTGGCGCCGGCCCCCGCGGTCCGTCCGATCCGGTGAACGTAGTTCTAGGCGACGTTCGGCAGGTCGTAGTTGTACACGAACATCACCTCCGGAATGTCGATACCGCGTGCCGCCACGTCGGTGGCGACCAGCACCTTGATGCGTCCCGACTTGAAATCGGCGATGGCGCGGTCGCGCTGGCCCTGGCTCTTGTTGCCGTGGATCGACGCGGTGGAAAAACCGGCGCGGTCGAGGTTCTTCATCAGCTTTTCGCTGCCGTGCTTGGTGCGCCCGAACACCAGCGCCCGCTCTTCGGGGTGCTTTTTCAGCAGCTCCATCAGCAGACCCTGCTTTTCGGACTGGGCGATGAAATGCACCGACTGGTCGATGTTGTCGGCGGTCTGTCCCGGGCGCGCCACCTCGATCCGGACCGGATCGGTCAGATAGGCCGACGCGATCTCGGCCATCTGCTTGGGCATGGTGGCCGAGAACAGCATCGTCTGGCGATCCTTGGCCAGCAGCGGCGCGATCTTTCGCAGTGCGTGGATGAATCCCATGTCAAGCATCTGGTCCGCCTCGTCCAGCACCAGGAACTTGGCATCGCCCAAGGTCACCGCGCGCCGGTCCAGCAGATCCATCAGCCGCCCGGGGGTCGCCACCAGAAGATCGACACCGCGTTCCAGCCGGTTGATCTGGCGGTTGATGCTGACGCCGCCCACGACGATGGCCACCGACAGGTGCGACCCGCCGGTGTAGCTGCGCAGGTTCTCGGCGATCTGGTTGGCCAGTTCGCGGGTCGGTGCAAGGATCAGACTGTGGGCCGAGCGGGGCTTGGGCTTGACCCCCAGCTTGCTCAGGGTGTGGATCAGCGGCAGACCGAACGCCGCAGTCTTGCCGGTGCCGGTCTGGGCCAGGCCCATCACATCGCGCCCGTTCATGGCATGGGGGATGGCCTGTTTCTGAATCGGCGTAGGATCGGTGATGCCAAGCGCGGTGAGGTTGGACACAATCTTGGGCGCAAGGCCCAGCATGTCGAAATCCATGTTATATCCTTTGTCGCGGCGCGCCGTCCCACGGGACCGGGCCTGCCGCATGAAAACGGTCTGACGCCCGGCGGATTGCCGAAGCGTCGTGCAGGTTGCGCCGCGATCTGACCGACGGGGCCGTCTGCCCCCCTGGCCGTCAAGGCGCCGCCCCCCTGCGTGATGTGGGAAACTGATTTGGTCGCGGCCCCGGGATCGCCCCTCTTTGGGGGCATCTGCTCACGCGGCAGAGGGATGCGGTTGCAGGCCATATCGCCGTCCGGACGCATAAAGTCAAGCGGTGCGCGCAAAAATGCAGGGTGCGCCCCATGACCCCCTCACGCCCGGTGCGCCATTCGGGCCGAGCCCGCCGCCATCGGGGGACAGGCCATTCTGCGCAAAGGATTGCCCTGGTCCGGCCGCACCGGACGACCTTTTCCGACGTTTGCCGGAGTTCCATCGACGGAGCACGGGACACTTGGTGAATGAAAAGATCGCAGGCCAGTGCGGAACAACTGGGCCAAGAACCCGCCGCTGGTGGCATGGAGCGCTGAAACGGCCATGGTGTCTGTGTTCGCGCGGGCCGTGCACAGGGCGGGGCCAGCCATGGATTTCCGCGCCGATCCCCGTCCGCGCCACTTTTTACCCGATCGGTGGCCTGTCGATCCCGGCACCGGGCGCCCGACCGTCACAGGGGACGGCGCCAATGATGTCTGCGGCGGGAGTCGGCGCCCTGTGGCCGTCCCTGTCACGGGGAAAGTAAGCCTCTTGTGCCAGCCTCGCCCACCAGAATCCGCGCGGCGGTTGGTAGATTTCGTGCCTGCACGCGGCGCGCGCGGTTCGTCGGACCAAGGATCGTCCTTCTGTTCGGCGATCTGCCCCGGCGCCGTATCCGGGTGAGGTACCCGATCGCCCGAGAGTGGAACGAAGACGTCGCGTCACAGCCGAAGAAAATATTGGAATCGGACACGTCGCGGATGCCGCCCTTTTCGTATTGGAACGTGCCGGTCGTCGACGCGGCGATCGCCTTGGCGGCGGCACGGTCCGGACGTCGCAAGCTGCGTCGCCGATCCCGACCGCTTTCAACCGGTATGTCAGCTTTCCGGTATGCGTCGAAAACAGGAACGACACGGCCGATCCGCCACCCCTGCCCGACTTCCGCAAGGCTTGGATCATACCGGCCGGATCGCCAGAGTGCACCGATGGTCCGGCGCCGAAAGCGCTTGGGCCGGACCGACCCAACCCGCCGTCATGCCCCGGCCCAATGGCAACGGGAGCCGGGGCCGGCATGTGCGCCGCCTGATACGGCCGACCATGGGCAGGTCGCGCAGCGTCATCCGTCTCTCGATGCGCCACGCTCCTGTGCAATGCCCACTTTCTCGTCATATCCGAATTCGTGGGCGACCATCCGCGGCGCGGCATCCGACTGCGGCATCAGCCCGGTGCGCAAAACCTTGCCCATGACAGCAGCCCCTCCGAGACGATCACCGCTGTGACGACATCGCCCATGCACCTGCTTTGGTCCAAAGCCGCCTTGCGCAGGATCGCACAGGATTTCCCCGTCGATCCCCCCGGCCCCCCATCAGGATATCCCTGATGCAGTCCATGACCTTGCATTTCGTCAGCGCCCGCCGTGTTGCGGCCAGTTCGCGGCGCATTCGCAGGAAAAGGTGGAACCCCGCGATTATGATCATCTGCGACGACGAAAGCGTACGGCTTTGCAGCCAAGCCGCAGGGCCCCGCAAGGCCGGGAGCGGGCAAAGCCCCGGACCACGCAGGGGGGGGGCGAGGATGCGAAACGGCCCAAGGGCTGGCGAAATCCTCTGCAACAGGGATTGACCGGCGGCCCGCAGCCCCCTTGGTGCGCGCCGCCCCCGTATCCCGGTCGCCCGGCCCGCTTCGGATACCCGCGATTGCGGGCGGATCGCCCGG
>JBGTLJ010000227.1:0-3367 GCA_041744175.1 Oceaniglobus sp.
AGCATTTCTTCCATCGCCAGCGGCAGGGTGTTTAGCCGTGCCGATCCCGGGCCTTCGCCGACGGCAACGCGTGTCGCCTCGCCGATCATTGTGGCGATGTCGGTCAGTCGCGGGTCAGCCGCGATGATCTTGGCATCAAGATCAGCCAGCGTCTTCAGCGCCTCGGCTTCCAGCGCGGGCGGGATGCGGACGCTGCGCAACAGTCGGCCCCAGTGGCCGGACCTTGGGGTAAATTCGTCGGCAGCATCCCGTAGGGCACCAAGCCAGAAGATCGGCATATAGCCAAAAAAGCCCGTCAGATTGATGGACCGACGCCGCTCCGGTAGCGCCTCCCCGGCAGAATCGAGAAACTGCCACGCGGGATCGAAGATTTCTTTGTCGGGATTCCAGGCGCAGGTGACACGCAACGTCAGGACGTTGCGGACGCCATCTGAGTGGATGGTAATGATATCGGTGAGAGCGGCGACCATGTCAGCGTCCCACTCTCCAGTCTTGTTCTCTTCCATGGTCAGCGTGATGGTCACGGGCGGGAGCGCGCGGGGATCGCCATCGGGGTCGGGCCGGTGAACGTCATTCTCAGTAAAGCCCGTGCCGCGCTGCCCCCACCGCCTTGTCAGAACGATGCGCACGGCATCAATGATCGCGGTTTTCCCGGCGTTGTTCTGCCCAATAAAGACGGTGGTTTCGCCAAGGTCGATGGCGAGGTCTTTAATGCAGCGGAAATTCTGAATGTGGAGCCGGGTGATGCGCACGGGTCAGACCTTACGCAACATTCGGGGCATCAGGCACCGACGCTCCGGCCCGTACCGGCAGCCGCGCGATTTCCTGCCCCGCCTTTTCTTCCGCGACGCGGATTTCAAACGCACTTTGCAGGTTGAGCCAGAACTGCGGATCGGTGCCGAACCAGTGCCCGAAGCGCAAGGCGGTATCGCCGGTGACGGCGCGCTTGCCCGCGATGATCTGGCTGACCCGGTTCGGTGGCACATCAATCTGGCGCGCAAACTCGGTCGGCGATACGCCTAGCTCTTCCAGCTCGTCCTTCAGGACTTCGCCGGGATGTACGGCTCTCATAAACATGGCCTGATCTCCTTTCCTCAGTGATAGTCCACAATTTCAACATTGCCCGGTCCGGTCTGACCGTCCGGCCACTCAAAACAGATGCGCCATTGCTGGTTGATGCGAATGGAATACTGCCCTGCACGATCCCCTTTGAGCGCTTCGAGCCGGTTTCCCGGCAGGGCGCGCAGCGTATCGAGCGAGAGCGCCGCGTTCAGAATCGACAGCCGCCGCGCGGCCTGATCCTCAAAACCCTGAAAGGCCTTGACGAACTCCCCCTTCGCGAACTGCTCGGTCTTCTTGTCTCGATAACTCAGAATCATGCATCTTCAATTCTACAGATATTGACGATATACGTCAAGCGTCAATGCCGTCCTCGCGCTTGCCTGCAAGCGAACCGGCGTCCGCCACTGGCGGACGCCGAAATTTTGCCGCGCCTCACAATCTCCTGCGATTTTGCGACGCCAGCGCTTTCAGTGGTAAAATATGAAGATATCCAAGCAATATCTCGGAGGGGCCGCGACATGCTCTGCACATGTCGCGGCTTTCGCTTCGCTCATGCCGCTGCGGCGGCCTCCTGCACTTGCGGCTCGCCCTGCGCCGGGACTTCGGCGGTTTCCTGCATCCCGACCAGATAATCGGCGGCGCGCTGCGCGTGGGCGGCGGCGGTGAAGATCGCCCGCTTGTCGTCCTTCAGTGCCTTCAGCCATGAGGCGATATAGCTGGCATGATCCGCCCGGATTTCCGGGGTCAGATCGAGGTCAGCACAGACAAACGCCGCGCCCAGCTCGGCAACAAGCTCTTCCTGCGCATAGCCTGCGTCACCCCACCGTTTCCTGCCAAAATCACGGTCCAGTCGTGATGAATGCCGAGTCCAGTGAGTCATTTCATGGGCCAGGGTCGCATAGTAGGATTCAGCGTCGCGGAACGCCTCAAACGGCGGCATCTGCACCCGGTCCTCGGTGATGGTGTAATAGGCCTGATTGCCCCCGTGGCGGATATCCGCGCCGGTCGTGGCAAAGAACGAATCGGCCTTTTCGATCCGTGCCACCGGATCAAGGGTCCGTTCCTGCAAGGCATAGAAATGCGCCGGAAGCCCCTCCACCTGCTCGGCGTTGAAAACGGTATATCCCTTCATGAAAGGAATCTGCCGCTCCAAATCCTCGCCGGTGTCGGCGTCCTGCTCGGTCCGGGTGATGGTGTTGGCATAGACCACCAAAGAGCCCTTCTCGCCCTTCCGCACCTGCCCGCCCAGCTCCTGCGCTTGCTTGTAGGTCAGCCATAACGGGGCGGCGAACCCCTTCTCCGTCGCGGACGCCCAGAGCATCAGGATATTGATACCGCGATAGGGAATCCCATTTGCCCGCAGCGGCCTTGTGATCCGCCCGGCGGCATGTTCGCCGTTCCATGGCTTGAACCACGGCCTGACGCCCTTCTCTAGCTCCGCCACGATCTGATCGGTCACACGCTGATAAATATCTGTAGTCATTGCCTTTCTTCCTCATCTAACGGGTTGCGCATGCAACCCGACTAGCCAAGCGGCAATGAGCGGGGGGACGGCTGTCAGGGCCGCCGCCGGGGTAAGGGGGATCACCCGGCCTGCACAAGCGCAGCGCGGAAGGCTGGGGAACGCCCCGGCGGCGTCCGAAGCAAGGCGGAGGACTTGGCCTTGACGGCCTCGGGGCCGCAGGCCCCTTCTTTCTTTATGGCGCGCACCGCGCGCGGGCCGCAGGCCCCTTAAGAACAACGCGGGCCGCGCCCGCATCGGCGACCGGAAAGCGGGTCTCAAGCCCGCCCGGCCCCTTCTCTTTCGTGCGAGGGATAGTTACCGCATGGCCGAAACCCCTCCGGGGTTCGGGGCGCGTGTCGCGCCTATAGCCCGGTCCGGTCTGCCGGACGCGCC
This sequence comes from Oceaniglobus sp., assembly GCA_041744175.1. Lineage (GTDB taxonomy): Bacteria > Pseudomonadota > Alphaproteobacteria > Rhodobacterales > Rhodobacteraceae > Oceaniglobus. The sequence goes on from JBGTLJ010000227.1 coordinate 2,960, forward strand.
TGCAATTCTAATTCTTACCGAATACCAGCTCAGGCGAAGGATCACCCTCTCGCCCTCTTCTCCCTCATGTCCCTTCGACCGCCAGCCATGGCGATCCATTCCCGTGCCGATTCTGTGTCTGGGCAAGCACGGAATGGCTCTGATGACCGGGGCCTCGTAACAAGGAGGAACGAAGATGAACAAGCTGATGACCATCGCAGAACTGCAATACCGGACCGAAACCGAACTGCACGCGCTGTTCCGGCAGGCGACGCAGGCTCTGGCCCGCACCGCGACCGGCACGCCAGAGCGCCGCAACGGCCTGGCCACGCTGGAGAACATATCCCGCGCGATGACGCGGGCACCGGGTCGGGGGCTTTAGCCCCCGCCTTTCCGGCTGGCGGGACCGACGTCCCGCTCCAGCAACGC
>JBGTLJ010000228.1:0-2648 GCA_041744175.1 Oceaniglobus sp.
CAGGGCCACGGATCCCACCCGCCAGAGGCCGATCCGCACTCCCAGCAGCCGCAGGATCACGATGACAAAGACCGGCGCCATGAACAGCCCGGCCGCCACCTGGGCAATGGGCAGGAACGCGAGGCAGCCGAAATAGACCACCATCGCAGTCCCGACCAGGGCGCTGCGCAGCGCCACCGCCCCCAGGTCGCGCACCGCGAACCGCGACCCCGCCCAAAGCCCGAAACCCCCCAGCAGCGTCATCGCCACCATGCTGCGCAGCGCATGGAACTGCCACAAACCGATGCTGTCGGTGATCGTCGGGACCAGGTTGTCGATCAGCCCGAAGACCGCCATGCCAGACACCACGGCAAGCGCCGCCATCGCCGGGGCCGCAGCCGCCCTGCCGCCCGCCAGATCCATGAAATCCCTTTCCATCCCGCCGTCGCCCCGGCAATACTGCGCCCCTGACATCTGTTCAATCGTCTTGCGGGGTGCGTCATGGGCTGGCTGAGCGACGAGACCGGGCTAGACCGCTGTGCCGCGAACCATGTGCCGCTGACCCCGCTGTCGCACCTGAACCGCGCGGCTCGGGTGTTTGCTGAAAGGACTGCGCTGATCTACGGCGGGTCGCGCTGGACCTACGCAGAGTATCATGCCGACGTGTCGCGGATGGTCGGCGGTCTTCGGGCGATGGGCGTCAAGCCGGGCGATGTTGTCGCCACCCTGCTGCCCAACGTGCCCGCCCAGGCGATGGCGCATTTCGCGGTGCCCGCGACGGGTGCGGTGCTGAACACCGTCAACACGCGGCTGGAACCCGATACCGTCGCCTATATCCTGTCCCACGGCGGGGCGCGGATCATCCTGTGCGACACACAGTTCCTGGCCCTGGCAGAAGCCGCCATCTCCCTGCTGGACCATGCCCCCGTGCTGGTCGAGATCGCGGATGACGTGGTCGGCCATGAACCATCCGGCAAATACATCGCGCTGGCCGATCTGCTGGCAAGGGGGGCGCCCGACACACCCTGGACCATGCCGGAGGACGAATGGGAAAGCCTTGCGCTGAACTACACCTCGGGCACCACCGGGCGGCCCAAGGGTGTGGTGTACCATCACCGCGGCGCGTATCTCATGACCATGGGCACCGTGGTGTCGTGGCGCATGACGCTCTATCCGAGGTTCCTTGCCATCGTGCCGCTGTTTCACTGCAACGGCTGGAACCACACCTGGATGATGCCGCTGGTCGGCGGCACCGTGGTCTGCTGCCGCGAAGTGACGGCCCGCGCGATCTACGATGCCATCGCGGACGAAGGGGTGGGCCATTTCGGCGGGGCACCCATCGTGCTGAACATGATCGTCAACGCGGATGCGGCCGAACGCCGCGCCTTCGATCACCGGGTCGAGGTGTTCACCGCCGGCGCCCCCCCCGCCGCCGCGACGCTGGCGCGGATCGAAACGCTCGGCTTCAATGTCACCCATGTCTACGGGCTGACCGAAACCTACGGCCATGTCACCGAATGCCTCTGGAACGACGGCCCCGCCGATGCCCTCCCGGCCCCCGAACGTGCCGCGATGAAGGCGCGCCAGGGCGTGGCGTTCCCGATGATGGAACATGTGACGGTGATGGACGATGCCATGGCCCAGGTCCCCATGGACGGGGCGAGTCAGGGCGAAATCGTGATGCGCGGCAATGCGGTGATGAAGGGATACTACCGCAATCCGGCCGCCACCGCAGAGGCATTTGCGGGCGGCTATTACCGCTCCGGCGATCTGGCGCTGCAGCATCCCGACGGTCACATCCAGATCGTCGACCGCGCCAAGGACATCATCATATCGGGTGGCGAGAACATCAGTTCCGTCGAGGTCGAGGGCGCGCTGATGCACCACCCGGACGTGTCGCTGGTGGCCGTGGTGGCGATGCCCGACGACAAATGGGGCGAGGTGCCCTGCGCCTTCGTGGAGCTGAAAAACGGTGCCACGGGCGACTCAGCCGGGCTCATCGCCTTTGCGCGTGACCGGCTGGCCGGCTTCAAGGCGCCCAAGCGCGTGGTGTTCTGCGAACTGCCCAAGACCTCGACGGGCAAGATCCAGAAATTCGAGCTGCGGGCGCGGGCGAAAGACCTCTGACAACCGCAAGAAAAGGCCGATCATGCCGACAAGTGCCCGCCCCGCGGAACCAGAGGGCATCGCCCGAACAGCCGCCACGGGGCGGGCAATGCCCATTGCAAGTTATTGCAGCCTTGCATCTCTCCCCCGTCTCCCTCGCTCGCGACATGCGTCAGCTCTGAAATCCCGTTTCCCGCCGAACCGACTTCGCCTAGTCTCGCGATCACGGGAAAATCGGGCGGCGCGCGCAATTCGCCGACAGGACAGATGACAGCGGTCAAGCAATACGAAAAACTGGAAACCACGGGCATCTGGCGTGCCGGGCGGCTGGACCAGCGGCGCAACGTAGTCGTGGCGCTGGGCGATGCGACACTGACCATTTCAAACATGTCCGAAACCGCGCTGGCCCACTGGTCGCTTGCGGCCGTGCGGCGCGAAAACCCCGGCGACCTTCCCGCCGTGTTCAGCCCCGGCGCCGATGCAGAGGACCGGCTGGAACTGTCCGACGACACGATGATCGCCGCCATCGAAAAGGTCTGCCGCGCGGTCGAACGCAGCCGCCC
>JBGTLJ010000229.1:0-3424 GCA_041744175.1 Oceaniglobus sp.
GAACCGGACCTGCGCGAACAGAGCGCGGCCGCGCTGAGAGGCATCGGGTTCGATGGCTATGCGGTGGGCGGGCTGGCGGTGGGCGAAGGGCAGGCGGCGATGTTCGGCTGTCTCGATCATGCGGTGGGGCATTTGCCGGTGGACAGGCCGCGGTACCTGATGGGGGTCGGCAAGCCCGACGATATCGTCGGTGCGGTCAGACGCGGCATCGACATGATGGATTGCGTGCTGCCGTCGCGGTCGGGGCGCACCGGGCAGGCATTTACCCGGGCCGGTGTGGTCAACATCAAGAACGCCCGCCACATGGACGATCCTCGCCCCCTTGACGAGGGCTGCGGCTGTCCGGCCTGCCGGAGCTATTCGCGGGCCTATCTGCACCATGTGTTCCGGTCGGGCGAGATGATATCGGGGATGCTGCTGACCTGGCACAACCTGACGTATTTCCAGGATCTGATGGCGGGGATGCGGGCGGCCATCGCCGATCGCAATTTCGCCGCGTGGGAATCGGCGTTTCACGGCCGCCGCGCCGACGGGGATATCGAGCGTCTGTAGCATGGGCCCGCGGCGGCCTGTCGTGTCGCCGTACCCGCCGATGGCGATCGTCCGGTCACGCCCCGGGGCGCAGGTCACGGTCATGTGACGGGACCGTCGCGTCGTCTCATCCCCGCCGATCGACTGCAAATCGCCCGGTTTCCAGGCTATTTTCGGATTATCGAAAAATTGCGGCAAATCGTTTACCTTTTGGCAATGGTTAATCAATCAGTTATCGTCGAAATAAGCGAAGATCTGCCTAAAGCCGCCTTGTACCTCCGGTGCGCGAAAGGCAAAGTGGATCGAGGATGTCGAAACGGGCCACGGTTGAAGAGGGGGGGGCGGCACCCCACCTAGAAATCCGGAGACCGGAGAGGGCCGACGTTGCCGCACAGCGGGGCAGGGCCTTCTTGCCAACAAAGGAAAAAAGATGACCGAGCAGCTGAACCAATCCTACCCGGTGTTGCCGTTGCGCGACATCGTGGTGTTCCCGCACATGATCGTTCCGCTTTTCGTGGGCCGCGACAAATCCGTGCGGGCGCTGGAAGAGGTGATGGCGGACGACAAGCAGATCCTGCTGTCCAGCCAGATCGATCCCAGCATCGACGATCCGACATCCGACAGCATTTATGAGTTCGGCGTGCTGGCGAACGTTCTGCAGCTGCTGAAGCTGCCCGACGGAACCGTCAAGGTTCTGGTCGAGGGGCGGTCGCGCGTGCGCATCACCAAATATGTGGAGAACGACCGCTTCTTTGAGGCCCATGCCGCCATCCTCGAAGAGGTGACGGGCGATGCCGACACCGTCGAGGCTCTCGTGCGCACGGTCGGGGACGAATTCGAACGCTACGCCAAGGTCAAGAAGAACATCCCAGAAGAGGCGCTGTCGGCTGTGTCCGAAACCCGCGAGCCGGCGAAACTCGCCGATCTGGTGGCCGGGCATCTGGGCGTCGAGGTCAAGAAGAAGCAGGAGCTTCTGGAGACGCTGTCGGTGGCCGAGCGTCTGGAAAAGATCTTCGGTCTGATGCAGGGCGAGATGTCGGTGTTGCAGGTCGAGCGCAAGATCAAGACCCGCGTGAAATCGCAGATGGAACGCACCCAGCGTGAATACTACCTCAACGAACAGATGAAGGCGATCCAGAAGGAGCTGGGCGACGGTGAGGAAGGTGCCGGCGAGGTGGCCGAGCTGGAAGCGCGGATCGCCGAAACCAAACTGTCCAAGGAGGCCCGCGAAAAGGCCGAGGCCGAGCTCAAGAAGCTCAAGAACATGTCGCCGATGTCTGCCGAGGCGACCGTGGTGCGCAACTATCTCGACTGGATGCTGAGCATTCCGTGGGGCGTGAAGTCGCGCGTCAAGAAGGATCTGACGGCAGCCCAGAAGGTGCTGGACGACGATCACTATTCACTGGAAAAGGTGAAGGAGCGGATCGTGGAGTATCTTGCGGTGCAGCAGCGGTCCAAGAAGCTGAAGGGCCCGATCATGTGTCTGGTCGGCCCCCCGGGCGTGGGCAAGACCAGCCTGGGCAAGAGCGTGGCCAAGGCGACGGGGCGCGAATTCATCCGCATCTCGCTCGGCGGCGTGCGCGACGAATCCGAGATCCGCGGTCATCGGCGGACCTACATCGGCTCGATGCCCGGAAAGATCGTCCAAGCGCTGAAAAAGGCCAAGACCACCAACCCGCTGATCCTGCTGGACGAGATCGACAAGATGGGACAGGATTTCCGCGGCGATCCGGCCTCTGCCATGCTGGAGGTGCTGGATCCCGAACAGAACGCGACCTTCGTCGACCACTATCTCGAGGTGGAATACGACCTGTCCAACGTGATGTTCCTGACCACCGCGAACAGCTACAACATGCCCGGCCCGCTTCTGGACCGGATGGAGATCATTCCCCTGTCGGGCTATACCGAGGACGAGAAATCCGAGATCGCCAAGCAGCACCTGATCGGCAAGCAGATCAAGAACCACGGCCTGAAGAAGGGTGAGTTCGAGTTGCAGGACGACGCGCTGATGGAGATGATCCGCACCTACACCCGCGAGGCGGGGGTGCGAAATCTGGAACGCGAGATTGCCAAACTGTGCCGCAAGGCGGTGACGCGGATCGTGCGCAAGGCCGAAACCAGGGTGGTGATCGCGCCCGAAAACCTTGAGGATTATCTTGGGGTCAAGAAATACCGCTACGGTTTGGCCGAAAAGGAAGACCAGATCGGCGTGGTGACCGGACTGGCCTGGACATCGGTGGGCGGCGAGCTGCTGTCGATCGAGGCGCTGCGCCTGCCGGGCAAGGGGCGGATGAAGACCACCGGCAAGCTCGGGGATGTGATGAAGGAAAGCATCGACGCGGCCGCCAGCTATGTGCGCTCGATCAGCCCTTCCATCGGCGTCAAGCCGACGCAGTTCGACACGCTGGACATCCACGTCCACGTGCCCGACGGCGCCACCCCCAAGGACGGTCCCAGCGCCGGTCTGGCCATGGTGACCAGCATCGTGTCGGTCCTGACCCGGATTCCGGTCAGAAAGGACATCGCGATGACCGGCGAGGTGTCGCTGCGCGGCAACGCCATGCCGATCGGCGGCCTGAAGGAAAAGTTGCTGGCGGCGCTGCGGGGCGGCATCACCACGGTGCTGATCCCGGAGGAGAACGCCAAGGATCTGGTGGAGATCCCTGACAACGTGAAGGAAGGTCTGACCATCATCCCGGTCAGCCACGTGTCGGAGGTGCTGCACCACGCCCTGTCGCGTCAACCCGAGCCCATCGAGTGGGACGAGGTTGCCGAAGAGGCCGCCGCGGCAAAGGCGGCGCTGGAGCGTCGCCGCGACGACGGCGCAGCGGCGACCGCGCACTGATCGCCCGGTGCCATGGCGGTGCGCGGTTCTCGCGCGCCGTCCTTCGGG
>JBGTLJ010000230.1:0-2399 GCA_041744175.1 Oceaniglobus sp.
GCGGCGGGCGGTGCCAAGCTGTTCGTCTTTCCGATGCTGATCGCGGCGGGCCTGCCGCCCCTTGCGGCCAACGCCACCGCCGCTGTCGCGCTCTGGCCCGCGCAGATCGTCGCAGTCTGGGTCAACAGGAGCGTGCTTTCCGGGGGGCCGAAGGCGCTTTTGAAAACCATGCTGCCAGCCCTGATCGGCGGCTTCCTCGGAGCCGTCGCGATGATCCATTCGTCCGAACGGGCGTTCCTTGCCGCGATCCCCGCGCTGCTGGTGATCGCCGTCGGTGCAATCGTCCTTGGCAAGCGGTTGACGGTGCTGTTGCAGCGCGCCTTTCCCGGGGGCCGATTGCAAAAGGCGGTGCAGGTCCTCTTGTTCCTGATGGGGTTTTACGGCGGGTATTTCGGTGCGGGACTTGGGTTCATGCTGATCGCGGTGCTTTCGGTCGCGGGGGGACTGAGCCTGCAGGCTGCCAATACGATGAAGAACCTCACGGCATTCGCGATCTATTCGGTCGCCGTCGTGCCGCTGTCGCTGTCGGGTCTGGTGAACTGGGGCGCGGCGGGCACCGTCCTGATCGGCGGACTGATCGGCGGATTTGCGGGCGGACACATGATCCGCCATGTCCCGGAGGCGCCGATGCGCTACGGTGTGGCAGGGCTGGGTGTCGTGCTGGTGGTGTCGTTCCTGTTCACCTGAGCGCCCAAGTGTTGCAGCGTGTGATGCCTCCGGCGGGAGTATTTGGACGAAAAAGAAACGCGAGGCTTCTTTTCCGTCCAAATACTCGATCGAGCTCTCAGCGTTCGCCGCGCCGGTAGGGCTGCATCAGCGCCTGCGGCACCCGGGCCCGGCGCGACATCGCCACCAGGGCAAGGATGGACAGGACATAGGGCAGCATCAGGAACACCTGATAGGGCACCGCCGTGCCGAACACGGTCTGCAGGCGAAGCTGATAGGCATCGAACAGGGCGAACAGCAGAGCCCCGAACAGCGCGCGCAGGGGTCGCCATGCGGAAAACACGACCAGCGCGATACAGACCCATCCGCGCCCCTGCACCATGGTGGGGAAAAAGCTGTTGAACGCCGCGAGGGTCAGAAAGCTTCCTCCCACTGCCATCAGCGCCGATCCGGCCACCACCGCGCCGATGCGGATGCGGACCGGGTCGAGCCCCTGCGCCTCTGCGGCATGGGGGTTTTCGCCCGTGAGGCGGATCGCCAGGCCCAGGGGCGTGCGGGCGATCACCCAGGCAAGAACGGCCGCAGCGCCGATTGCAAGGTAGGTCAGGGGCGTCTGGGTGAACAGCGTGGGACCAAGACCGGGGATGTCGGACAGGTAAGGGATTGGCCAGTTGGCGAAGGCAACGATGGTCGGCGGGCTGCCCTGCACCGGCACGGCGAGCCGGAACACATAATAGCTGGAAGACGCGGCAAAAAGGGTGATGCCAAGGCCTGCGACATGCTGCGACAGCCCGAGGACTACAGCCAGCGCAGCGTGAAGCAGGCCGAACAGGGCGCCCGCGGCGGCTGCGGCTGCGACCCCGCTCCAGAGGTCTCCGGTATGAAACACGGTCAACCAGCCGATCATTGCCCCGAAGGTCATGATCCCCTCGATCCCGAGGTTCAGCACGCCGGCGCGCTCGCACAGCAGGGCGCCAAGCGTGCCGAAGATCAGCGGTGTGGCGATGCGCAGCACCGACGACCAGAGACCGGCCGTGAGCAGGATGTCGAGCAGGTCGCTCATGCGCCACCCCCGTCGCGCACCCGAAATCGCGTCGGCAACCTTGACCCCTGCCGGGCACCGCAAGATCGGTTTCCCGGGCCCGCGTCACCGCGGCCGGGATAGGATGTGGGGGGCAGGGCGCGATGGTTGCGCAAGGTCTGCAGAGCCGCATCGGTGCAGGCCGATGTGGCGCGACCCATGGACGGTTTCGCCAGTCCGGCGCAAGCGGTGCGCCGGGGATGCGGGATGCAAGGGGTTGCCGTGGACCGCGAGTTGAACGTGATCACCGGCGACCGAATCATTTTCGTGATCATCGCGAGAACACCCAAGGCCACGGCGCTGCCGGATCCATATCGCCCGCGATCATAGCGAAACTTCCGTTGCGCGCGGTCATCGCGAAAGTCCTGTTGCGCGCGGTCACCGCGCGACCCTGTAGCGGGTGAAGAACAGCGCCACCAGCATCGCCAGCAGCGCCAGGGATGTCGTCACGTCGGCGATGTAGCTGGGCACGTCCATCGCGCGCGACATCCCGTCGGCGCCCACGAACATCGCCGCCACGAAGATCGCCGCGAAGACGACGCCGATCGCCGACAGGTTGGCCAGCATCGCCACGATGATGCCGGTGTATCCAAAGCCGGGCGAGAGTTCGCTTGTCACGTGACCCTTGACGCCCATCACCTCGACCGCGCCG
>JBGTLJ010000231.1:0-2277 GCA_041744175.1 Oceaniglobus sp.
TTGGCTTCCACGACGCCGACGATCCCGGCACCGTCGCCGTGCGCGTCGATGGCCCGGCGCGCACCCTGCACACGGTCGCGTGCCCGGTCGTTGCCGACCACGATTCCTGACACGATGGCGATTCGCCTGTGACCCCGCGCCAGCACCTCGCGCGCCGCACCCTCGGCCGCCAGATCGTTGTCGAAGCCGACGAAAAGCCGACTGGAATCGTCGCGGTAGCACCATGTCACCACATGGGGGACGCGGCGCAGGTTCAGAAACTGCCGCGTCTCGGGCGGCCGGTCAGCGCCGATCAACAGTAGACCGCCCGCCCCGTGCGCCATGAGCTTGCGGATCTGGGCGAGTTCATTGTCTGGGTTGTACCCTGTGCTTGCGATCAGCAGCGTCATCCCCGCACCAGACAACGTCTCCTGAAATGCCTGGATGCCACTTGCGAAGATCGCGTTGGCCATGGTCGGAATGATCGCGCCCACGGTCCGGGTACGGTTGGACGCCAGCAGGCTCGCCCCCGAATTGGGAGTATAGCCCAGCGTCGCCACCGCCTTCTCGATCCGCTCCAGGGTGGGGCGCGCCACCTTGTCCGGCTCGTTCAGAGCGCGCGAAATCGTCGCCGTCGACACCCCCGACAGGCGCGCGACATCTTCGATCGTGGGCGAGCGTTCCTGGGTCATCTGGCGTCCGATCCACCGGCACAGATCGTCATGGCGACACTTTCATCTGCGAAATCAGACTGTAACCCAAAACTTCCCAATTAGGGATGTAAGCGCTTGCATAAACGGGTCTGCTCATTTATTAACCTCGAATGAGACGCCCATTGCATCGTTTTATATCAGAGGATCCCGCTTCATGGCCCGCACCTATCTGAAAAAAGCCGCAAAGACAGCGATGAGCGATGCAGGAGACGTGCGCCAGATCGTGCAGGACATTCTGGACGACATCGAGGCGGGCGGTGACGACGCAGCACTGCGCTATGCCACAAAGTTCGACAATTACGACGGCAGCATCCTGCTGAACGCAGAAGAGATCGCGGCGGCGGGCAAAAAGGTTTCGCAAAAGCTCAAGGACGACATCGCCTTTGCCCATGACAACGTGCGACGCTTTGCCGAGACCCAGAAAAGCACCATGAAGGATGTGGAACTTGAGATTGTCCCGGGGCTGATCGCCGGGCAGAAGGCGATCGCGTGCCGTGCTGCGGGCTGTTACGTGCCCGGCGGGCGCTACAGCCACATCGCCAGCGCGATCATGACCGTGACGACCGCCAAGGTCGCCGGGTGCCACCACATCACCGCCTGTTCGCCGCCCCGCCCCGGCGAGGGGATAAATCCCGCGATCATCTATGCCGCCGACCTGTGCGGCGCGACCAACATCCTCTCCATGGGCGGGGTTCAAGGCGTCGCCGCCATGACGTTCGGCCTGTTCGGGTTGCCAAAGGCCGATATCCTGGTCGGCCCCGGCAACCAGTTCGTGGCCGAGGCAAAGCGAATCCTGTTCGGGCGCGTCGGAATCGACATGATCGCCGGGCCCACCGACAGCCTGATCCTGGCGGACGCGACCGCCGATCCGTTCATAGTCGCCACCGATCTGGTGGGTCAGGCCGAGCACGGTTATAATTCGCCGGTCTGGCTGGTGACGGACAATGCCGATCTGGCCGAGAAGGTGATGGCCCTCGTTCCCGGACTGATCGACGATCTGCCGGACCTGAACCGCAAGAATGCCGAAGCCGCATGGCGCGACTATGCCGAGGTCATCGTCTGCGCCGACCGCGAGGAAATGGCAGCCTGTTCCGACGATTACGCCCCCGAGCATCTGACCGTTCAGGCCGAAGACCTGCCCTGGTGGCTGGACCGCCTGCAATGCTACGGCTCCCTGTTCCTTGGAGAAGAGACCACAGTGGCGTTCGGCGACAAGGCATCGGGCACCAACCACGTGCTGCCCACATCCCGGTCGGCCAAATACACGGGCGGCCTGTCGGTACACAAATACATGAAGATCGTGACATGGCAAAAGGCGACACGGGACGGATCGAAACCCGTCGCCGAGGCCACCGCCCGGATTTCCCGGCTTGAGGGGATGGAGGGACACGCGCGCACCGCCGACGCCCGGCTGCACAAGTATTTTCCGCAGGAAAATTTCGACCTTTCGGCGGAAGGCTGATCGCGATGTCCGCCGCACTGTTCGATGTTTCGGGGAAAGTGGCTTGTGTCACCGGGGCCAGCAGCGGCCTTGGCCGCGCGGCCGCGACAATGCTGGCCCGAGCGGGTGCGCGGGTGGTCGGCG
>JBGTLJ010000232.1:0-24776 GCA_041744175.1 Oceaniglobus sp.
GGCGGTGATCGACACCTGCCGCAGGGCGCTGCCGCCCGGCATCATCGCCACGGTGGACAGCGGCGCACACCGCATCCTGCTGTCGCAGATGTGGACCTGCGACGCCCCCCGCAGGCTGCTGCAATCGTCTGGCCTGTGCACCATGGGCTGCGCGGTGCCGCTGGCCATGGGCGCCAGGATCGCCGCGCCCGACAGCCCGGTGGTGTCGTTCAGCGGCGATGCGGGATTCCTGATGGTGGCGGGCGAACTTTCGACAGCCGCAGAATTGGGACTGACCACCATCTTCGTTGTGTTCGTCGACCGCTCGCTGGCGCTGATCGAGCTGAAACAGCGCCAGCGCCAGATGCCGAACCGCGGCGTCGATTTCCCGGGCCATGATTTTGCCGCCATCGGCAGGGCGTTCGGCGGAGCCGGTGTCAACGTCCACGACCGCGCGGAGTTGCAAGAGGCCATTGAGGGCGCTCTCCTGGCGGATACGTTCACCGTGATCGCGGCGCTGATAGATCGGCAATCCTATGACGGGCGGATCTGACCCCCGACACACGGGATGGCCCACCCGGCCGCACCGCCGCAGATGCCGGAACCGCCCCGTCAGGACAGGCAATGCCGCAGTTCCTTTACGATCTCCGTTGCAGGTCTTTCCTTGATCACCGTAGAACCTTTCCGACACCAACCAAAGGACATCACCATGGCGGGCGCACTGGACGGGCTGCGGATACTGGATCTCTCGCGCATCCTTGCCGGGCCGACCTGCACCCAGCTTTTGGGCGATCTCGGGGCAGAAGTGATCAAGATCGAAAATCCCGCAACGAGAGGCGATGACACCCGCGCCTGGGGCCCGCCCTTCGTGACCGGAACCGATGGCCGCCCCACGGACCTGTCGGCCTATTTCATGGCCGCCAACCGCAACAAGCTGTCGGTCGCCGTCGATATCGCCACGCCCCGGGGCCAGGACACGATCCGCGCCCTTGCGGCGCAATCGGACGTAATGATCGAAAACTTCAAGCCCGGCGGGCTCGTCAGATACGGGCTCGACCATGCAACCCTCTGCGCTGCCCATCCGTCTCTGGTCTATTGCTCGATTTCGGGGTTCGGTCAGACCGGCCCGAACGCCGCAAAACCCGGCTACGATCTGATGGCCCAGGGCTACGGCGGGATCATGTCCCTGACCGGCCCCGCGGACGGCGAGCCGATGAAGGTGGGCGTCGGCGTCGCCGATGTGATGTGCGGCATGTATGCGACCGTCGGCATCCTGGCCGCGCTGCGCCACCGCGACGCCACGGGGCAGGGACAGCACATCGACATCGCGCTGGTGGACAGCCAGATCGCCTGGCTGATCAACGAGGGTGTCAATTACCTGACCTCGGGCGACCTGCCGGAGCGCCGCGGCAATGCCCACCCCAATATCGTGCCCTATCAGGTGTTTGCCGCCAGCGACGGGCACCTTCTGATCGCGGTGGGGAACGACACGCAGTTTGCCCGCTTCTGCGACTATCTCGAGGTCCCCCAGCTTGCGGCCGACCCGCGCTATGCCACCAATCCCGCCCGTCTCGCCAACCGGGACGCTCTGATCGAAACGCTGGCCCCGCTTCTGGCGGCGCGCCGGGCAGACGACATCATCGGTGGTCTGGAAAGCCTGCGCGTGCCGGTCGGCCCGGTCCAGGACCTGCGACAGGTCTTTGATTCAGATCAGGTGGCCGCGCGTGGAATGGTGACCGAGATACCGGCGCCGGACAGCGAGGCCGGTCACGTGCGCCTGATCGGCAATCCGCTGAACCTGTCGCTGACGCCGGTGACCTATCGCCGCGCGCCACCCCGGTTCGGGCAGGATACCGATTCCGTGATCGCTCAACTTATAGGCGAGGCATAAATCGCGGCATTACGGTTATTGCCTGTTTCGGTAATAATCGGCGACGGATTGCCGACAGATTGCCTGATTTTGCGCCACTTTGCATCACGGCTGTGTCATACACCCCCCTGTGAGCGCCTTCCCGGTCCGGAAACAGGTTAGGTGTGGTCGGCACGGCAACAGGATTGGGACAGTGAATGGTCGACGACATTTTCGGACAGCGCATCACGTTGCCTGACGGACACGCGCGGGAAAGCTGGAACCAGACACAGCTGGCGTTTCTTGCGCACGGCGCGTCTACACCTCTGCATCTTGCCGCCACGTTGAAAGCTGCACCCGATTTTGCCCTGGGCCATGCGGTCAAGGGCATGTTCTATCTGCTGCTCGGACGTCGCGAGGTGCTCGCGACCGCCCGCGAGGCGCTGGTGGCCGCGCGGGCAGCGGAAAGAAAAGCCGCAGTATCGACGCGCGAAAGCGCCCTGATCGGCGCCTTCGCATTCTGGATGGCGGGCGACATCGCCGCGGCCCTGTCGCGGTTCAGATCCGTGCTGACCCGCAATCCCGACGATACCCTGACGCTGAAACTCGATCACGCGCTTCGCTTTGTCATGGGCGACGGGGCCGGGATGCGCCACGCCATCGAAGCGGCCCTTCCGGCCCATGCTGCCGATCATCCCGGTCGCGGCTATGTCCTTGGCTGTCATGCCTTCGCCCTCGAAGAGTCCGGCGAATACCGTCTTGCCCAGACCGCCGGTCGCATGGCCCTGAACATCAACGGCGACGACGCCTGGGGTCTGCATGCCGTCGCCCATGTTCATGACATGACGGCGGATGCGGAGGGCGGCCTCGAGTGGCTGACGGGACGCGAGGCCGCATGGGCCCATTGCAACAACTTCCGATACCACGTCTGGTGGCACAAGGCTTTGATGCACCTGGACCTGGGCCAGACCGAAACGGTACTGGAGCTTTACGACGAAGAGATCCGCCAGGACCGGACCGACGATTTTCGCGACATCTCGAACGCAACATCGCTGCTGATGCGGCTGGAACTCGACGGTGTCGATGTGGGCGATCGATGGGAGGAACTGGCCGATCTTTCGGCCGCGCGCACGGAAGACGGCAGCATGATCTTCGCCGACCTGCACTATCTGCTGGCACTGGTCAGCGAAAAACGCGCCGATGCGGTGAGCCGGATCATGGGGCGTCTGCACCGCGATGCACGCGCCCAGACCAGCGGGATGCACCGAGCCATGGCGCATCCGGGCCTGTCGGCCGCGGCAGGCCTCGAGGCATTCGGCGAATCCCGTTACGATATCGCATTTCTGAACCTTGCCCGTGCCCGCACGACGATGCAGCACGCAGGCGGCAGCCATGCCCAGCGCGACGTGTTCGAACGTCTCGCAATCGACAGCGGCATACGGGCAGGGTATCTTGACGAGGCAGAGGCGATCTTGGGCGAACGCACCGCCAAAAGGGCGGGGCGCGAGGATGGATATGCGGCGGCGCGGCGCGCGCTGATCTCAAGGGGCCGCGAAGCCGCTTGCACAGAACACGCAGCGGCGGAATAAGCGCGCGACCGGCCCGGAAAACCGCTTTATGACAATGGCTTCGACCACCACCCGATTTACAGAACCCCGCGCTGCCGCCGTGTCCGGGGCCCGGACAGTCGCACGCATCCGCGATCCCCGACTCGACTTTTATCGTGGCATCGCGATGTTCATCATTCTCGCATCCCATACGCCCAGAAACTTCCTATCGCTGTGGATTCCCGCAAGGTGGGGTTTTTCGGATGCGACGGAAATCTTCGTGTTCTGTTCCGGCATGGCCAGTGCCATCGCCTTCGGATCCAGTTATGATCGGCGCGGATGGCTGCTTGGCACGGCGCGGGTGGCCCAGCGGGTATGGCAGGTTTATTGGGCGCATATCGGGATGTTCATTTTTGCCGCCGCGATGCTCGCCGCGATCGATTACTACGGCGGCTTCGACAAGAACTATATCGGGTCGCTCAACCTGTGGCGCTTATTTGACGATCCGTCGCTGCCCCTGATCGGCCTTTTTACGCTGACCTATGTGCCGAACTATTTCGACGTCTTGCCGATGTATATGGCGATCCTGGTGATGATGCCCGCCGTGATGGCTGTTGCCCGCTACGATTTGCGCGTTTTGGCCGGGGCCTTGGCACTGATCTGGCTTCTGGCCCAGAGCGCGTTGTGGGACTATTCCAGCTTTGCATTCGAGGGCCTGAACTTTCCAGCCGAACCCTGGTCGGACCGGCACTGGTTCTTCAATCCGTTCGGATGGCAGGTGGTGTTCTTCACCGGGTTCGCATTCATCCGCGGCTGGATCCCGGCGCCCCCGATCCGCATCTGGCTGATTGCGCTGGCCGCCGCCGTGCTGATCGTCAACATTCCGCTGTCCAGCATCGGGGTCCGCGAACTCGGTCTGGATTGGGCGAAGGACTGGCGCAGCGCCTACAATGGCTGGTTCGACAAGTCCGATTTGGGTGTGCTGCGCTATGTCCATTTCCTCGCGCTTGCCTACATCGCCTGGGTGATTGCCGGACCGCATGGCAGCCGCCTGCGCCCCGACGGCGAAGGCATCGCCACCCGCGCATTTGTGCTCGTCGTGCGCCTGACCACGAAGGTCGGGCAGCAGTCTCTGGCCGTGTTCCTCTTTTCCATGGTGTTTGCGCAGTTCAGCGGTTTCGTGATGGACCAGGTGGGACGCAATGTGTGGAACATGACCCTTGCCAATCTGTTTGGCTTCGCGCTGTTGATCGGGGTCGCCTACTGTGTGTCCTGGTTCAAGAGCCAGCCATGGAAAGGATCGGCCACCGGATGACCATGACTAGACGCAGCTTTGCCGCCGCACTTGCCGCACTTGCCGCCGGTTCCGCACTTGCACGCGGGGAACTGGTGATGTCGGAGGCGCCGTTTTCCCGTGACTGGCTGTTGCAAGAGGCGGAACGCCTTGCGAAAAGCCCCTACCAGCCGCTGCCGGATGTTCCGAAGGCATGGCGCGACCTGACCTATGACCAGTACCGCATGATCTGGTTCAATTCGCAAAAGGCGATCTGGGCGGACGAACCCCGGCCCCTCCAGCTCGACCTGTTCGCGGCGGGCCTCTATTTCGATCGCCCGGTGCAAATCGCCATAGTCGAGAACGGTGTCGCCCGCACTTTGGGTTTCGACATCTCGTTGTTCGACAGGACGGACCGTTTTCCCGATCTGCCCATCGACGACACCATGGGCTATTCCGGGCTGCGTCTTCGGGCCGAACTGAACAAGCGCGGCATCTTTCAGGAATTCATGGTGTTTCAGGGGGCGAGCTATTTTCGCGCTATCGCCAACGGTCAGACCTATGGCCTGTCGGCGCGCGGTCTCGCACTTCGTACCGGCGATGCGGACGGAGAGGAATTTCCCGAGTTTACCCATCTCTGGGTCGAAGCCCCGGAGGGCGGCGGCGAGGTCTTCACCGTGCACGCCCTGTTGGACGGGCCCTCGACCAGCGGGGCCTACAGTTTCGAAATCACGCCGGGATCCCCCACCGCGGTCGAAGTTCAGGTCGCACTGTTTCCGCGGGTCGATCTGGATCATGTCGGTTTTGCGCCGTTGACCAGCATGTTCCTGTTCGACGAAACCAACCGGAACCGGTTCGACGATTTCCGCCCCGCCGTCCACGACAGCGAGGGCATGCTGATGGTCAACGGCAACGGCGAAACCATTTGGCGTCCGCTCTCCAACCCCCGGACGTTGCAGGTGTCCAGCTTCGTTGACGAAAATCCGCTCGGGTTCGGACTGATCCAGCGCAACAGGCGGGCAGACGATTACGCCGATCTCGAAGCGCGCTATGAAAACCGTCCGTCGCTCTGGATCACGCCCCATGGCGAGTGGGGGCAGGGGGCGGTGCGCCTTGTCGAGATTCCGGCCGATCTCGAGATCTACGACAACATCGTCGCCTACTGGCGCCCTCGCGATCCCATTGTGGCAGGGACGGCGCATCATTTCTCCTATGGCATGGTGTGGGGCGATGCTCCGGCGGGTCGTCCCGATGTCGCCCGTGTCATCAACACCCGCATCGGCAAGGACTTCGATCAGAGCAAGACTGTCTGTGCCATCGATTTTGCCGATCATGCTGCATTCGCTGACGGGCCGGAGTCTCTGACCAGTTACGTCAACACGAACAGGGGATCGGCAAGTGCCGGAATACTGCAGCGCAATCCGGGAACTGGCGGAGTGCGGCTGGCGTTCAGCTTCGAACCCGGTGAAGCAGAAGCTGTCGAGATGCGCGCGCAACTCCTCAGGGACGGCGCACCCATAAGCGAAGTTTGGCTATATCGATGGACAGCCTGATCCCATTTCCTTCACAGGATCTGATGCCGCCCCGCAATCCGATGCATCGTCCGATCCAGTCGCTCGATCACCCTCACGACGGGGCTCTCGCGCCCCTCGGTGCGCGCTCGCGCGCGCTGTTGTGGCGTCTGGCAACCTTCGTTCCGGCCATTCTGACGACCGTCGCCCTGATCGCGGCCTTCACGGACTGGTTTGCGGCGGATGGTCTCACGCTGTTCGAGGGTGCCGTCATCGGCCTGATCGCGTTCACCTTCTTCTGGATTGCCCTGTCGGTCAGCACCGCGACCCTCGGCGTGGCGACGCTTTTGTTGTCGCGGCGCCTGTCCCCCGTGCCGGACAACCTGCCGGTCGCGCCTCTGGATGTCGCGATCCTCGTTCCAGTCTACAACGAATCCCCCGTTGACGTGTTCGGCAATGCGGCCGCGATGCTGGCGGCTCTGGATCGCGAAGACCACATTCACCGCTTCTCGCTTTTCATCCTGTCCGACACCCGCGACGATCTTATCGCCGAACAGGAACTGCGGGCCTACCATGGGTTGCGCGCGCTCATGGGACCGCACGCGCGCATCCATTATCGCCGCCGCAGTGACAATCTGGACCGCAAGGTGGGCAATCTGGCCGATTGGGTCGAAAACTGGGGTGGCGCCTATCCGGCCATGCTGGTTCTGGATGCCGACAGTCTGATGAGCGGCGACGCCATCGTCGCGCTGGCCGATGCATTGTCCGCGGATCCGTCCGCCGGACTGGTGCAGTCCTTCCCGACGCTGTTCGGCGCGCAGTCCCTGTTCGGGCGTGTTCAGCAGTTTTCCAACCGCATCTATGGCACCGCACTTGCCGAGGGTCTGGCGAAATGGACGGACCGCGAAGGCAACTATTGGGGCCACAACGCGATCATCCGCAGCGCCGCCTTTGCCGCCAGCGCGGGCCTGCCCAAGGTCCGGATGCGCAGTGGCGAGGAACGGCTGATCCTGTCCCACGATTTCATCGAAGCCGGGATGATGCGGAGGGCAGGGTGGTCGGTCCGGTTCCTGCCCCGCATCAAGGGGTCGTATGAAGAAGTGCCCGCCACCCTGATCGATTACGTTCTGCGCGACCGTCGCTGGTGCCAGGGCAATCTCCAGCATCTGCGCCTGCTGGCCAGTCGCGACTTTCACGCCGTGTCGCGGTTTCATCTGGTGTCCGGGGCCATGGGTTATCTGATGTCCCCGGCTTGGCTTGCCCTGCTGGTGGTCTGGTTTCTTGTGGGCAACGGCGCCGGGGAAAACGTGATTCAGTATTTCAGCGGTATCGATCCCCAGGTGACGTGGCCGCAAATGTCACGCGGTGACGGCGTTGCGATGCTGGCATTCATGTACGCGATGCTGCTTGCGCCGAAACTGATGAGCGCGGGCGCGATCCACCGTGTCGGCATTCCTATTCGCGATGTCGGCGGGCTTGGCCAGTATGTCCTGTCGGTGGTCGGCGAAATCTGCCTTTCCGTGGCCTATGCGCCTATCCTCATGGTGCAGCAGTCCATCGCGGTGGGTCGGACCGCCGTGAGGTTGCGCGAAACCTGGGTTCCGCAGCAACGCGGCGGCGGCGGCATCTATGGCTGGGCGACCTTGCTCAAATTCCATATTGTCGAAACCGTTCTGGGGTTCTCCATGCTCCTTGGAATGATGCTCGGCGTGGTGACGTTCTGGCTGCTGCCGATCGCGCTCAGCCTCGCGCTCGCAATTCCCCTGTCACGGCTCAGCGGTGTCGACATTTCCCGCTACCGGTGGTCCGCGCGACAGTTGGCAACCCCCGAAAGCATCAATGCGCCCCGGATCATCCGCAACGCGATGATTGAACGTCGCCGGTTTGCCACGCTTCTGGCAAAGGCGGACGTGGTGGCCGCAGAATAGCGGCATCGCGACAGGAGTGAGCTTGCCAGCCTTGCTTGATTGGCCCAAAGGGTGCGATGCCGGAATGGCACTGATGCCCGGACGGACCATCACTCAAGTGTTTCGAACCAGTCCAGCGCGAAGTCGGACCAGCCCCCGGGAATGCCGTGGGAACCGGCATGCAGGGCGAATTCGAGGGCTGTGCCATGTCGGCAATCCTCCCAGCGCCTGATCCAGAAATTTCCGACCGTGCCGAAGGCATCCGGGCGCATCATGTCGCAGCCGTTCGTTTCGCGCCAGATCAGCATCGCGTTCCACACATCGCCCTGTTTGATCGCACCCGAACGCAGGGGGCGCCCCTCAAGAGGGACCGTGACATCGCGCCAACCGTGGGTGTGAAGCAGTCTGACAGGACCGGCGCACCGCTCCGGATGGGGTCGCCAGAAGCTGCCTGCCACCGGGGCATAGGCAGCGAATGCGTCCGGTTCGGCGCAGGCGATGTAACTTGCCATCGACCCGCCGATGGAAAATCCGGCCAGCAGAACCCTGTCGCGATCGACGCCAAATCGCACAGCCGCATCGTCCGCGACCTGTTTCAGGAATGCCGCTTCGTCGCGCAGCTTCGGGCGGTCAGGGTGGAACGACCAGCCCGCGCCGAAACGTCCGCCCCGTTCCAGCCCATCCGGACCGATCACCGCATACCCGCGTGACAGGATCGTGGCGGACATGCCGGTGTTGCGGATCGCGCCTTCGCCCGACCCACCCGCGCCATGCAGGAACATTACCGCCGGAAC
This sequence comes from Oceaniglobus sp., assembly GCA_041744175.1. GTDB lineage: Bacteria > Pseudomonadota > Alphaproteobacteria > Rhodobacterales > Rhodobacteraceae > Oceaniglobus. The sequence goes on from JBGTLJ010000232.1 coordinate 8,861, forward strand.
GCCGTCCACCGTGTTTTCGGGCAGCGCGATGTGATAGGTGCCCAGCGGCACGCGGCACGGCATGGGGTCGTCCAGACATCCGGCCAGTGCGGGACTGCCCAAAAGCCCGAACGCCAGGGCCAGGATCGCCATCCGCATCAGCTGTGCCTGTCCAGCGGCAGACCGCGTGTGATCCAGCCCGGACCGGCGCCGGATCCAAGCATGCCTTCGGGAATGTCGATGATATGGCCAAAGCCTGCCTCTTGCAGGCGGTTGCCAAGCCGTGCCGAGCGCACGCCGCGCGCGCAGATCAGCGCGATAGGCGCGTCCCGGTTGCCATCCGCGGCCGCTGCAAGGGCCTTTGTGAAATCGTCCCGCCGCAGGTCCAGCCTCAGGCTTCCCCCGGCACTTCCGGTCTCGCTCCATTCATCCGGACGGCGGATGTCGACCAGCACGATCTCTCCGGCATCCGCCATCGCCCAGGCTTCAGATGCGGTCAGCCGGGTGCCGGAAAAATCCTCGGTCAAAGCGTCGTAGAACAGGTTGCGTCCGTCGAACACGACCAAGGCCGCAGATCCGGCCAATGCCGCGCAACCCGCCGCCAGAACCGCCCGCCGCGTCGCTATCATCCGGCCGGGGCGATCTTGGCGCGCACGATGTCGGCGGCCTGTTCGACGGACAGGATCGGCGGCAGCAGGCTCAGCACCGTTCCGTCGGCGTCGAGCAGGTAGACAAAGCTGCCATGGGCATAGATCGGGCCATATTCCGGATCGTCGAAGATATGGCTGATTTCCACGGAATAGGCGTCATATGCGGCTTGCAGTTGTGCGCGGGTCCCAGTCAGGCCGACGAAACCGGGATGGATGCGCGCAAGGGGCGGCCCGATCTCGGCAACCGTGTCGCGGTCGGGGTCCACGGTGATCATCACCGGGCGCAGCGCGATCCCGTCCGCCGCGACGGCATCGACGATATCCGCCATCAGCGGCAACGCGGCAGAACAGATCTGAAGGCAGTTGGCATAGCCGAAGAACAGCAGTTGCGCCTGCCCGTCCGGGTCCGCTTCAGTGCGCACCGTGCCGTGCTGGTCGCTCAGGGCGAACGGCCCGCCGACGTCGAACGGAAGGCGCGTCACCTCTGCCAGGGCGGCGACGGGAAGGCAGGCGATCAGCATCGCGGCCCTGATCATTTGAAAACCTCGGCCTTGATGTCGGCGTCGCGGTCCGCCCCCAGACCGAAGTATCCCTCTTCGGCGATCTCGGCGGCAATACGGGGATCGCGCCGGAACCACGGGCCTTCGCCCGCAGTGCCGGGATTGCGTTCGGCCCACACGTCGGTCCAGCGGGTCGCGGCTGTCCATTCGGTGTCGCCCTTTGCGCGGATCTTCTGCACCAGATAGATGTTCGTCGCCCCCAGATCGGGGTCGTCCAGCAACAGACCGTCCACCTCCACATCCATGCCGCAGAACGGCTGCAACTCGGCGGTTGCGCCATTGAACGCTGGTTGCGCGTTCTTGTTGGGCAGGACCAGGACGCCGTCAGCCTCCCGTATCAGGCCAAGCTGCCTGCTGCCGCCGCCGCAATCGGCGGGACAGTCGTCGGCGATCTCGCACAGCACGTCCACGACCCTTGCTGCAAAGAACGCCGGATATTCCCCATAGAGGTTCCAGCTTTTCGCCTCGGACCCTTCCTCGAACGCGGAGGGATCCTGTGCGCTGGCACAGGACGCGGCGAGGCACAGGGCGATTGCGGTTGTCACGATGCGCATCTCAGCGGTCCTCCTTGGGAATGGCGAACGGCGGGACGGTGCCGTAATCAAGATGGTTCTCGACGGTGATGTCGTTGTCGGTGACCACGTTTTCGACCACGAGATAGTTCAGCCCGTCGCGTTCATAGAGCATGCCGTCGGCGACGATCTGGTGGCTGGCCAGGCTCAGCTGGGTGTCGCCGCCCGCGTTGTCGCCGCTGCCTTCGATCTTAAGCACCATGTAAACGGTGCCATCCTCGCCAAGAAGGCCCACCGGAATGCCGCCCGCCGAACACCAGAGCGCACAGGTGTGATGCGCTGTCCCGACGACGGCATCGGGGCCACCCATCACGCCGGAAAAATAGCACCAGGTGTCGATGATTTCACCTGTGACCTGCACGCGCGTGCCTTCGGCGGCGAAAAGCGGGGCTGCCAGCACCGCAATTCCCACCGCCAGCATCATGGATCTTGTCATTGGGTCCTCCCTGGATCGTTCCGTGTTCGGCGACAGCGTGTCACAGGCCTGCGGGTTTACCAAACGTCGAAACCTGCCTTCAACCACCTGTGATGCCCCGTCAGAGGCGTTGCAATTTTCCCCGCCCACCGATGTATACCGCCAGACGACAGGCTTGCGGCCCGGATCGCGGTTTACAGAGGCCTGGTTCACGTTATCTCTGCGCCAAGGCGTCAGGAGCGTTCGCAATGCAAGCCCTCGAAAATCATCCGTTGCGCTACAGCCTTGCCAACGAACTGCACGCGCGCCCGTTTCCCGACCTGACAGCGCCCTGCTTTGCGGCCTACCTTGCCATCAAGCAGCCGACGGATGCGGCGGGGCGGGACCGCGATCTGGATCGCGCGCATCTTCTGGATCTGCTCGACAGGCACGGCGCGCAGCATCCGAAGGCAGGGGCGACGCATTACTTCGGACAGATCGGGCGGCACCGCCTGAAATGGGAACAGCATACCGAATTCGTGACGTATACGATTTTTGGCGACACGACCGGCGAACGGGCGTTCGATCCATGCCTGTTCGAGGTCTTTCCCGACGACTGGCTGGCCGCCGCACCCGGTGCTCGTATCACATCGGCGCTGATCCAGGTCGAATACGGGGCCGAAAAGGACATCGTTTCGGCCAGGCTCGACGAATGGTTCGTGGCCGAGAGCCTGGCCGTAAGCTCGGTCGTCGATGCGACGGCGATCATGGCGGGGGATTTCCGCATCGATCCCGCAGGCCACATGCGCATCGCCTGCTTCATCGACCCCGCGGCGGACCCGCGACGGATCGGCCGCATCGTCCAGCGCCTTTGCGAGATCGAGACCTACAAATCGATGTCGATGCTCGGCCTCGCCCGGGTCCGTGATCTTGGATCGCGGATGGGCGATCTCGATCGCAGGCTGTCCGCGCTGATGACGGAAATGACCACCGCCATCAGCAAGCCGGACGAGACCCTCAAGGGTCTGCTGGGAATTTCGGCGGAACTTGAATCCGTGATCGCCCAAAGCTCGTTCCGGTTCGGCGCCACGCGCGCCTATGCGGCCCTCGTGGACCAGCGCATCGCCGTGTTGCGCGAGGAACGCTGGGACGGGCGCCAGACCTTCGGCGAATTCATGCAGCGCCGGTTCGAGCCATCCATGCGCACGGTCGAAGCGACGGAAAAGCGCCTGCACGAAATGGCGGAACGGGCGATCCGCGCGGGCAATCTGTTGCGCACCCGGGTCGATGTGGAACGCAGCGCCCAGAACCAGGATCTTCTGGCCAGCATGGACCGTCGCGCCGATCTGCAGCTTCGGCTGCAACGCACGGTCGAGGGCCTGTCCGTCGTCGCCATCAGCTATTACGCTGTCAATCTGGTCGCCAACATGGCTTATCCCGTGACCGAACCGCTCGACATCACCAAGGGCATGGCAACGGCCATCCTGACCCCCTTTGTCATCATCGGTGTCTGGGCGCTGGTCCGTCGGTTGCGCCGGGACGTGGGTTAGCGGGCGGTCGAGGTCAACGACCTGTCGGGGCCGGGCGCGATCAAGGCGGACCGGGGCGCATGTCGTGCGATGGATCGAAGAACCGACGACACCAAGGCGTGCTGCGCTGCGATTGCGATGATGGATCTTGCCGGATCGAACCGGACAATACGCGCCTTCAGACTGGTGATCCGCTCAATCAGGGCCGGACCCCCGGGCTCGTTCGCGGCAAGCGCCTCGCTGATCTCGATCCGGTTTGCACCGCGCTTCAGGATATCGACGCCCAGCCAATTCTCAAAGCCGCGGATCGGCCGTGAAAACGCAAGTTGCGTAATGTTTCGCCGGGCCGCCGCGCGGATCATGTTGCCCTCCTGCAGCATCGCCATCACATCGTCGAGTTGCTCCGGATCCGTCGCCGTCCCCTCTGACCCATACCGGCGAATTGGCACGGCGGCTGAAATAGCAGTATATGTTCAGGCTGCCAGTGGATAGCCTTGGGGCTGAAGACTGTCAGAGGCCAATCCATGACCGAAACCGCATCGATCCACGTCCCGTTTGCCCGCCCTGTACCGGCGCAAAACCTCGCCTCGGCCCTCGAAGCCGTCCCGCGCCTGAGGCTCGGGCATTTTCCGACGCCCCTCGAACCGATGGATCGGTTGAGCGCGCTGCTGGGCGGTCCCCGTCTGTGGGTCAAACGCGACGATTGCACGGGCCTGTCGTCGGGCGGAAACAAGACGCGCAAGCTGGAATATCTCATGGCCGAAGCCAGAGGCAGGGGCGCCGATACCATCATCACCCAAGGCGCGACCCAATCGAACCACGCACGCCAGACTGCGGCGGCTGCGGCCAGGCTCGGGATGGACTGTCACATCCTGCTGGAGGACCGGACGGGATCGAATGACGCGAGCTATATCCTGAACGGCAATGTCCTGTTGGACCGCCTGCACGGGGCCAGCGTGTCGAAACGCGCGGGCGGATCGGACATGAACGCCGAAATGGACGCGCTGGCAGCAACGCTTTCGGCAAAGGGCAGGATCCCCTACATCATCCCCGGCGGCGGCTCCAATCCGGTGGGGGCCATGGGGTACGTCAATTGCGCGCTCGAGCTTTGCGAACAGGCAGACGAATTGGGCCTTAAGATCGATGCGCTGGTTCATGCGACGGGCAGTTCGGGCACCCAGGCGGGTCTTGTCGCCGGGCTCGCCGCCTTGCAAAGCGACATCCATTTGCTCGGTATCGGGGTGCGTGCGCCGCAGCAAAAGCAGGAACAGATGGTGTTCGACCTTGCGAGCAAGACAGCCGCCCATCTGGGATCCGGTGTCGAAATCGCGCGCGACGCGGTGCGCGCCAACTGCGACTATGTCGGACCCGGCTACGGGATGCCCACGGAGGGCATGGTTGCGGCGGTCAAGCTGCTGGCCCGCACCGAAGGGCTGCTTTTCGATCCGGTCTATTCCGGCAAGGGGCTCGACGGTCTTATCGATCAGATGAAGCAGGGATATTTCGACGGAATGGACAATGTCGTGTTCCTCCACACCGGCGGCAGCACCGCCCTGTTCGGCTATCCCGACACATTCGATCTGGACGGCTATGCCGTATGAGCATTGACAGAATTCCCCGGCAGCAAGGACACGCACAGATGATGTTACAACCCGTCTGATTGGCGCAGCGATTGCCCTGACCCTGCCCCCGACCGGCGCCGCGTTCGCCGAAAGGCGCACATCCCGAGGCGCCCGGGGCAAGATCAACGACAGCCGCGAGATCGTGCCCGGCCACCGCGAAGGCTCGGTTCCGTTCTCGTATCTCATTTCCAATCAACGGCCGGTCGGATATTCCATCGACCTGTGCATGAAGATCGTCGATGCCGTGTCGGGCGAACCGGGCAAGGCGGTGGCGCAGGGTGCGACGAATGAAAGGGCAATCCTGGACCAGGTCGAAACGCTGGGGCCCGATGTCACGGTGCTGCCTTGCGCGATCGTACCGAGGGCATGCTGTCGCCGGGAACCGACCGTGTCGATGCCCATGCCACCGATCACGTCCTTCGCCATGGTCTGATTTCCACATCGAAGTCACCTGACGATTTCGAGGTTGTGGGAGATTCCCTGTCCTTCGATCCCTACGCTCTCATGGTGCGGCGCAATGACAGCGCGTTCGCACTCGTGGGCAAAAAGGGCCTTGGCAGTGGGGTCCCGCTCCGGCGAGATCGACACGATCTACGCCAGATGGTTCGACAACCCGGGGGTTCCAGCCGGGTCGCCGCTGTCGTCCGAGTTCCTGACGGTGTTCAGGAATTCGTCGCCGCCGCTGACCATTGGCCCGCTGGAACTGACCGCCCAGAGCCAGAAGATCGCCGAATATACCTTTCAGGGGCTCCAAAGCGTTCACCGCCGCAACGGTCATCGAAGTGGCCATCGTCCCCGTCGCCACGATCCTGATGCAGGGTCTCGAACGATGTTCCCGCATCCCGGGACTTGTCGGCAGGGACGGTTGGGTCACCTCGGATTTCGATTTCTCGGCCATCTGGTCGCCACTGCCGGTCCTGAGGCAGGGGATGCAGCCCAGCTTCTGGCTGACCTTCCTTTCGATCATCGGTGGCATCGTCCCTGGCACCCTTCTGTGCTTCGCGCGCCTTTCGGGGATCGCGCCGCTGGCCTTCCTTGCCGCGACCCACGTGAACCTGCTGCGCTCTGTGCCGCTGATCCTGGTCAGGCAGACAACTTGGAGCTGCGCTTGCGTTCGTGCGGGTCGAGAAACCGCTTGCGCAGCCGGATCGCGTTCGGCGTCACCTCGACCAGTTCATCGTCGTCGATATAGGCGATGGCCTGCTCAAGACTGAGGGTGACCGGGGTGGTCAGCCGAACCGCCTCGTCCGTGCCGGACGCGCGGACGTTGGTCAGCTGCTTGCCCTTCAGGGGGTTCACCTCAAGATCGTTGTCGCGGTTGTGTTCGCCGATGATCATGCCGGTATAGACGGGCACTTGCGAGCCGATGAAGAACTTGCCGCGGTCTTCCAGCTTCCAGAGCGCGTAGGCGACAGAGATGCCCGCCTCCATGGAAATCAGCACGCCCGCGCGCCGACCCGGGATCGGCCCCTTGTGGGGGGCCCAGTCGTGGAACACCCGGTTCAGTACCCCGGTGCCTCGGGTATCCGTCAGGAATTCACCGTGATAGCCGATCAGCCCCCGCGACGGGATATGCGCGATGATCCGGGTCTTGCCCACGCCCGCCGGTTTCATTTCGACCAGTTCGCCCTTGCGGGTGCCGGTCAGCTTTTCGATCACCACACCGGAATAGTCGTCGTCGACGTCGATCGTCGCCTCTTCGATGGGTTCGTGGGTCACGCCGTCGATCTCGCGCAGCAACACCTGCGGGCGCGAGATCGACAGTTCGAAACCCTCGCGGCGCATGTTCTCGATCAGCACGCCCATCTGAAGCTCGCCCCGGCCCGCCACCTCAAAGGCTTCGCCCCCCGGCGTGTCGGTCACCTTGATGGCGACGTTGGATTCCGCCTCTTTCATCAGGCGTTCCCGGATCACGCGGGATTGCACCTTCTTGCCGTCCTTGCCCGCCAGCGGGCTGTCGTTGATGCCGAACGTGACGGTGATCGTCGGCGGATCGATGGGCTGGGCGGGCAGGGCATCGTCCACCGCCAACGCGCAGATGGTGTCGGCCACCGTCGCCTTGCTCATGCCGGACAGCGAGACGATATCACCCGCCTGTGCCTCTTCGATGTCCTGGGGGGCCAGACCCCGGAACGCCGAAACCCGGGTGACCCGGAACTGTTCGATCTTCTGGCCGATGCGCGACAGCGCCTGCACCGTCGCGCCGACCTTCAGGGTGCCGGATTCCACCCGACCCGTCAAAATGCGTCCCACGAAGGGGTCGGAGCCCAGCGTCGTGGCAAGCATGCGGAACGGTTCGTCCAGATGCTTGATCTGGCGGGGCGGTGGAACATGGCGTAGGATAAGGTTGTACAGCGCGTCCAGATTTTTGCGGGGGCCATCCAGATCGGCGTCGCACCACCCGTTCCGGCCCGACGCGTAGAGATGCGGAAAATCGAGCTGATCGTCATCGGCATCGAGATTGGCGAACAGGTCGAACACCTCGTTCAGGGCCCGGTTGGCCTCGGCATCGGGTTTGTCCACCTTGTTCAGAACCACAATGGGACGCAGCCCCAGCGCCAGCGCCTTGGACGTCACGAACTTTGTCTGCGGCATCGGCCCCTCGGCCGCGTCGACCAGCAGCACGACACCATCGACCATGGACAGGATCCGCTCCACCTCGCCGCCGAAATCGGCGTGGCCGGGAGTGTCGACGATGTTGATGCGCTTGCCCTTCCACTCAAGGGACGTGCATTTTGCAAGGATCGTGATGCCGCGTTCACGCTCCAGATCGTTGGAATCCATCGCCCGTTCGGCAACGGCCTGGTTGGCGCGAAACGATCCGGACTGCTTCAGCAACTCGTCCACCAGAGTTGTCTTGCCGTGGTCCACGTGTGCGATGATCGCGATATTGCGAAGGTCCATATCTCGTGCCTTTTGCGGGGTTGCCGGGCCATACCGTGCAACCGCAGAAAAGGCCAGCCGGAAAGCGCGGCGCAAGAATAACCCCGCCCGGCAGCGTGCCGGGCGGGGTCATCTAATTGACGGGAAGGTCAGACGCTGTGAAAGCCGCGGAAGAGCCGCCCTTCGTCCCGGTGCCGTCCACCGACCGACGCTGCCCAGATCGCCGCGACAGCGGCGATAAGGAAACCGGCCGCAATTGCAAAGCCCGACAGAATCGCGGCGCGGCGCGCCGCATCCGCCGCATCCCGTGCGGTCTGTTCTGCAGCAGCAAGGGTCGCCGCTGCATCGTCGCGCAGGGCAACGACCTCCTGCACCGCCTGATCGATTCGCGCTTCGGCGTCGGCCTGACTCAGGTTGGAATTTTCGGCCAGGGCCGATGCCAGATAGGCACGGTCGTCTTCCGTGATCTCGCCGGTACGGGCAACATCACCCAGAACCGCCATCGCACCATCGGGCAGGGTCAAATCGCTGTCGACCTCGACACCTGTTCCCCGCAGAAGCCTCTGGTTGATGATTTCGAGAGGATTGACGTTCAGACCCTGAACGGCATTTCCCGCGGCGCCTGCCGCACTGGCAGCACCCTGGGCCATACCGCTGACGGCCGTGGCTGCGCCTTGCGCCGCCGTACCCACGGCTGTGGCTGCCGAACCGATGAACCCGGCTGCCATCCAGGCGCTCAGCAACAGCGCCAGGCCCCAGACAACGGCCCCGTGCATGCTGTCGCGCGCCGCAACCTCGTCCTTCGACGCCGCTTCGACCCGGCGTCTCATCCGGCCCGATACGTATCCTCCGGCGCCATAAGCCACCACTGTCGTGATCAGCAGCCATGCCCCGATAATAATCGTTGCAAATCCGGCCGATCCCTCGCCCTGCTGCGGTGAAACGGCCGTCAATCCCAGTGCCGCGCCGAACCCGGCGAAAAGCACGCCGATCGCAGTCGCCACCACAGCACCGCCGAATATGGCGGGCCAATCGAAATAGCTGCCGGGCTGTTCATGGGCCGGCGCCGCGCGATCTGTCATCGCTTGCGTTCGTTCAGCCATGTCAGCTCAATCCAAGCAGGGACAGGATCGCCAGAACGATCACGATTAGCCCGACGATATAGATAATGCCGCCCATTGATGTAGTTCCCTCTTTGCAACGAAGCGGATCGATACGGCCGCTTCCCGACCGCACATGCCGCTACAGGACTGGTTCAATCTGCGGCGCGACATTTTGTTCCAGTGCGCCGGAAATTCGATCAGGTCTGCGGATCGCCCGCTTCGGGTTTGTCCTCCTGCACCATGCGCAACGGTTCCTTGAATGTCATGGTGCGATAGGGGAACGGGATCTCGATGCCGGAATCGTCCAACGCCCTCTTTACTGCGGAAACAACGTGATCGCGAGACCGCCTGATGTCTATGGGGCGCGATCCCGTCCACCATGTCACCTCGAAATTGATCGAACTGTCGGCAAATTCCTGGGCAAATATCTCCACGTCCTTGATATCGGTGCGCACCAGGTCGACAGCTCTTACTGCCGCTTCGATGACGCTGCGCGCGTTGTCCACGTCCTCGCCGTATGCCACGCCGCAGATCACCGTGGTGCGTCTAATGTCGCGGGCGGTGCGGATCGTGACCGGATTCTTGAAAAACATCGCGTTGGGGGCGACGACAAGCTGACCGTCGGTCTGCCTGACATGGGTGTCGCGGATCGTGATCTTTTCGACCTGCCCCTCGATGCCCTCGCACTCGATGAAATCGTCGACCGAAAACGGCTCCCGGACCAGCAGCAGGATGCCGGCCAGAAAATTCTCGAACACGTCCTTGAAGGCAAACCCGATTGCAACGCCGCCGATGCCGAGGGCGGTCAGCGCGCGGCCCGGCGTGATCGTGGGAAACGCGATGGTCACGGCGATCAGCCCGCCCATCAGCCACAATCCCACCGTCAGCAGCATCATCACCACATCGACCAGCGAACGTCGCATTCCCGTCCGGCGCAGGGTGTGAGGAATCAGCCACTGCACCAGCCGGATCGCAATCCAGATAAAAAAGATGAACAGCAATGACAGGACGACCTGTGGCAGGGCCGTCCAGAAGCCGACGGCATAGCCCTGCAACTGTTCGGCCAAGGGGGCGGGCAACATCGACCACAGGCCGGGAAAGAGATTCTGCATCGCGGCCAAACGCGCGGTGGGTCGTACGGTTCCCCGTTCCGCCCCGGTCAGATCGCAGCCTGCCGATGCCCGCAGCCGCCGTTCTGAATTCGCCGTCGCCGGTTCAGCCGTTCTTGATGGCGGTGTGGGTCGCGCTGTTTGAGAACAGATGGATCACCAGAATCCCCGCCAGTATCATCGCCAGCCCCAGGACCGCGGGCAGGTCCAGCCGCTGTCCGAAAACGACATAGCCGATCATGGCGATGAACACGATCCCGAGCCCCGACCAGATCGCATAGACGACGCCCACGGGCATGTATTTCAGTGTCAGCGCCAAAAGCCAGAACGACAGCGCATATCCGACGACGCAGATCATCGATGGCCAAAGCCGGGTAAATTGCTGGCTGGCCTGCAGGGCCGAGGTGCCGATCGTTTCGGTAAGGATCGCGAGGATCAGAAAGGCATAATGTGCGGGCATGACAAGGCTCGATTGCGGCTCGGGTGGCGATGTATCGGTGGCGGCGGAGATTTGAAGCGAATGATCATGGTCAGCACCACGCCGCCCCGAAGGAATAGACCACGATGCGGGGCGGGGAAAGAGCACGCGCTGTGGCAGGGATCACCGCATCGGTGTCGGTTGCACTTGGCGCGCCCTGAACCCCGTCGCGTCCTGCACGATCAGGCAACGATGCCGGACCCACCTGTCGATCCGTCGTGTCGCAACAACGCCAGCACCCCGATCCACGCCAGACACCCGAAGATCATCGTCACTGGCGCCGGATCCATCGCCCTATGGTGAAAAAGCGCGGGAGAATTTCGGTGGCAGCGGACAGGAGAGCGACCGAATGTACCGATTTGACAGTGAACCGAGGCATTCGCCGACGATGCGCCAGGGCATGGAACGGCAGGTTCATGGCACGGAACACCGCTCCGAACGATCAGCCCGTCGGACAGGATGTGATGACTGCCAGCCCGGCCGTCTGGCCGACGATCAGACCGGCCCGGGTCAGCACAGGCACCCCAAGACCACACATGAAGGTGCCAGGGCTCAGACCCCGCATGCCGTCCAGCGTCTTGTGGCCAATCCTGTCGGCGACATGGCTGATGCCGTGGGGCTATGGGGGCCAGCGATGCCTGTCGACGTGGATATTGGGCAGCGATCTGGTCGCATCTTTCACCTCGATTTATGTTTGTGCGGCCGTGGCGGTGGGGATGGCCGGGCCCGGGGCGACACGGATGGAGCCGACCGTCATCATGCGAAGGGTCGCGCCCGCAACTCCGGCAGGATGTGAAATCCGCGGTATTTAAGTTTGAACGCAGCCACCGGTGCCGGTCAGTTCCCTGCACATCCCCGCGTGGTCTGACCTGAAGCCGGTCCGATCCCTTCAAGGTGACAGTGTCTTGCCCAGATTCTCGTCGATCTTTTCCAGGAAGCCCTCGGTCGTCGTCCAGCCCTGGTTCGGTCCGACGAGCAGCGCCAGATCCTTCGTCATGGTTCCGGATTCCACCGTATCCACCGTGACCTTTTCCAGCGTTTCGGCGAATGTGGCCAATGCGGCGTTGTCGTCGAGTTTCGCGCGGTGGCGCAGACCGCCCGTCCAGGCATAGATCGACGCGATGGAATTGGTACTGGTCGCCTCGCCCTTCTGGTGCTGGCGGTAATGGCGGGTCACGGTGCCATGGGCCGCCTCTGCCTCGACCGTCCGACCGTCGGGGGTCATCAGCACCGACGTCATCAGGCCAAGGCTGCCGAATCCCTGTGCGACGGTATCTGACTGCACGTCGCCGTCGTAATTCTTGCAGGCCCAGACATAGCCGCCGTTCCATTTCATCGCACAGGCCACCATGTCGTCGATCAGGCGGTGTTCATAGGTGATGCCCGCCGCCTTAAACCTGTCGGCGAATTCCTCGTCGAACACTTTCTGGAACAACTCCAGGAACCGGCCGTCATACTGCTTGAGGATCGTGTTCTTGGTGGACAGATAGACCGGCCAGCCAAGGTTCAGCCCGTAGTTCAGCGAGGCGCGGGCAAAATCGACGATGGATTTGTCCAGATTGTACATCGCCATGACGACGCCGGAGTCAGGCGCGTCGAACACATCGTGCTCGATCTCCTGTCCGTCCACGCCGACGAACTTCAGCGTCAGCTTGCCCGCCCCGGGAAACCTGAAATCGGTCGCGCGGTACTGGTCGCCGTAGGCGTGGCGTCCCACCACGATGGGCCGGGTCCAGCCGGGGACCAGACGCGGCACGTTCCTGCAGATGATCGGCTGGCGAAAGATCACGCCGCCCAGGATGTTGCGGATCGTCCCGTTGGGGCTGCGCCACATCTTCTTCAGGCCGAACTCCTCGACCCGCGCCTCGTCGGGGGTGATCGTGGCGCATTTGACGCCGACGCCATGTTTTTTAATCGCCTCGGCGGCATCCACGGTGATCCGGTCGTCGGTGTCGTCGCGGGCCTCGATGCCCAGGTCGTAGTATTTCAGGTCGATATCCAGGTAGGGCAGGATCAGCCTGGCCTTGATAAAGCTCCAGATGATCCGGGTCATCTCGTCCCCGTCCAGTTCCACGACCGAATTCTCGACCTTGATCTTGCTCATGGACCGCCCCTTTGCCTGACACTGTCCCGCATTGTCTGACCCATCCCGCGATGCAAGGACACAATTTTCATGCTATGCTGGCTTTTCCCGGTCCAGCGCCTCGCGCAATGCGCTCAACGGCACCGGTCGGTAGGGTTGCGGCGGGTGCGGGGCGTGCCAGCGGGCCCTGGTGGCCGGATGCACGTCGATCATCTGCGCCGGGCCGACGCGATCGACCGGAAAGGCGTTCATCACGCTGTTGAACACGCCGGACCTTGCGATCCTGCGGTTGTGCAGCGCGCCCATGGGATCGCCGTTCTTTTCGATTGCGGCCAGCGTCACCGGGTCGAGTCCGAGTCCCGCAAGCTCCGCCCCCTCGGCAATCCAGCGCAGGGCAATGTCCGACAGCGCGGTGATGTCGCCGCCGCCGCCGACCGATCCGTGATCGCCCGGCAGCCATTGCTGCCTGTAGGGCAGATCGGTGTTCGCACCGTTCAGGCGATCGAGGTTGTCCCACAACGTCGGCAGGAAATTTCGCCGTCGCTCGTCGATGGCAACAGCGTGACGGGCCGATTTCACCATCCGCGACAGCGCGGCGTCATGGAATCTGTGGCGCCGGTTCAGGCTCGGGGCGAAAGGCAGATATCCGGGTATGCCCATGGACCCGACGGTATCCCAGATCCCCAGATAGGCAATTTCCAGAAGTTCGCTGGCACTGCCCTGTTTGCGACGCCAGCTTACCTCTTCCGGGGACGTGGCGCGCTGCGGCGAAAACTCCAGTCGCCAAATGAAACTTTCCGGATCGTTGGGCATGGTGTCCGGCTGGCGACTGCGATAGCGGGCGATTGCATCGGGAATGCGGCGGACATTCTCGCGGCTTGGAATGCCGCAGGACCGGATCAGCCCGGCCAGGCTGCGGGCCGTGAATGCCCCGCGCGAGAAACCGAAGACGAAGATGTCGTCGCCCGGCTCGTAGGAAAACGCCAGATGGCGATAGGCTTCCTCGATGTTCTCGGTCATCCCCCAGCCCAAGGCGCCGCCCAGCACCTTGTCGCTCCAGCGCGCGAACCCGGTCGAGCCTCTGCCGGACCCCACGCCCGGCATGTAGATGACCTGTTGGGGGCGGTCGTCCTTGCGCGCGGTATGGTCCACGGCAAGGGACAGCTTCACGACGTTCGTCGGTTCGGGCGCGTCGGAACGATTCCATGTCCCGTCGCAGAAAATCGCGATCCGTTTCATCTGAAAATCCTGCGCGCTGAAATCGGTAAGATTTATCTACAAATGCAGACAGCTTGCCGGAAAACGTGAAAGATTTCAACTTTTACGTGTCGCAAAGGGACGCCCCTGCCAACACCGCACGACAGCGAAAGGTATGGATACCGGCAGATTGCACCAATTTGGAGGCGCCAGTTGCCAGATCCTGCCGGTGGTCAGGGTGACTGTAGCTTTCCGGCGCGCCATCCCGTCAGGTGCGGCGCGCTCGCTTCAGATCGCCGGTTCGTTTGGCTCATGCCGACCGGATGCGCGCGGGTCATACCGTCAGCGGCTGGTTTCGGTCAGTCTTCGCCGGACATAGGTTTCGACCTCGCCGATCATCTTCTCCATGTGCGGCTCTTCGAAGAAATGGCCGGCACCGCCCACTTCGCTGTGGGTGATGGTGATGCCCTTCTGTTCGTGCAGCTTGTCGACCAGCGACACCGTATCCCTGGGCGGCGCGACCCTGTCTGCCGCGCCGTTGATGATCAGGCCAGAGGCGGGGCAGGGCGCAAGGAAGCTGAAATCGTACATGTTGGCGGGGGGGGACACGCTGATGAATCCGGTGATCTCCGGCCGTCGCATCAAAAGCTGCATGCCGATCCAGGCGCCAAAGCTGAACCCGGCGACCCAGCAGTGCTTGGAATTCTGGTTCATGGACTGAAGGTAGTCCAGCGCGCTGGCCGCATCGGACAGTTCGCCGATGCCCTGGTCGTATTCTCCCTGGCTGCGCCCGACCCCGCGAAAGTTGAACCGCAGCACGGTAAAGCCCATGGCATGGAAGGCATAGTGCAGGTTGTAGACGACCCGGTTGTTCATCGTTCCGCCGAATTGCGGATGAGGGTGAAGAACGATGGCAATCGGCGCGTCGGATTTCTTTTGCGGATGATAGCGCCCCTCGAGGCGTCCTTCGGGTCCGGGAAAAATAACCTCTGGCATATGTCTCCCTGACTGGTTCGGTGTAATCTTGACGCGGTAGGGCGGGCACCTTAGAACTGTTCTAATGTCTGTCGGGCGCTGTGATACTGCGGTGAGGTAATTGTCCCTGACACCGCCGTCAACTGCACAACGGCATGCGCAGAGGGGACGGCATGAAACTCAGCACGAAGGGACGCTATGCCATGGTCGCGCTCAGCGATCTTGCCCTGAACGGTCCGGAACGGCTCGTGACCCTTGGCGAGCTGAGCCGCCGGCAGGACATATCGCTGCCCTATCTTGAACAGCTGTTTGTCAAGCTGCGCCGCGCCGGACTGGTTGAATCGGTGCGCGGCCCGGGCGGCGGGTATCGCCTTGGGCGCGCGGCCAGCGACATCAGGGTGGCCGATGTGCTGGTTGCGGTGGACGAAACCGTCAGCGCCATGCACACTGGCGTGGGTGCGCAGGGCGGCGTGTCGGGCAGCAAGGCGCAATCGCTCAACAACCGGCTCTGGGAAGGGCTGAGCGCGCATGTCTACGTCTTTCTCCATCAGACCCGGCTTTCGGATGTGGTTGAAAACGATCTGACGCCATGCCCGGCGGTCCCGAACCTGTTTGTAATGGTGGACGAGCCATGAGCCGCGCATATCTTGATTGCAACGCGACGACCCCGCTGCGGCCCGAAGCGCGCGACGCGATGATCGCGGCGATGGACATCGCGGGCAATCCGTCGTCGGTGCATGGCGAGGGACGGCGCGCGCGGGCCGTGATTGAACGGGCGCGCG
>JBGTLJ010000233.1:0-3535 GCA_041744175.1 Oceaniglobus sp.
ACCTCACTCATCGCTTGACGGCAAAACGCCCGATCAGGCCTACTTCAGTCAGCCACTGCCAGACGCGGCAGCGGCGTAACCAAGGCGGAAAACCACTTAAGAAACGCCCGGAACCTGTTCAGACAAACCGAACCACCTCTCCGGGGCCTATCCGCTGGATCTGGACGGTGACGGAAACCTGGACCTTGCCGTGTTGCGGGTCGGCGGCAACATGATGCTGCGCGGCTCCGGCGACTGCCGGTTCGAGGACGCATCTTCCGTCTGGGGCGTGCCACCCGGCGATGCATGGACGACGGCCTTTTCGGCGACCTGGGAGGGCACGAACGCACGTCCGACCCTGGCCTTTGGCAACTATGTCAATCGCAAGGATCCGGACGGCCCTTTCGGCACCTGCGACGACAACATGCTGTTGCGTCCCGCGGGCGACGTATATGGCCCGCCGATTCCCCTCGTTCCGGGGTATTGCGCGCTGTCGATGTTGTTTTCAGACTGGGCGGGGACCGGACGGCGCGACCTGCGCATCAGCAACGACCGGCATTATTACGTGCGCGGAGGGGCGGAACAGATGCTGCGCCTCGACACGCTCGGCTTTCTCAATGCGACGGACGGCTGGCCGGAACTGTCGCTCTGGGGGATGGGGATCGCCAGCCGCGACATCACCGGCGACGGGCTGGCAGATGTCATGCTGACCTCCATGGGGGACCAGCTGCTGCAGTTCGCCCGGCCCGGCGGGCGGTTCGAGAATGCGCCCTTCTCCTTCGGCAGCGCCGTCCAGCGACCCCAGAGTGGCGATGACGGGCGGCCTTCGACCGGCTGGCACGCCGAATTCGGCGACGTGGACAACGATGGCTGGGACGATCTGTTCATCGCCAAGGGCAATGTCGACCAGATGCCCGGCAATGCGGCCAAGGACCCCAACAATCTGCTGATCCGCACACCGGGCGGCCCCTATGTGGACCGCGCCGCGGTTGCGGGAGTCGCCAGTACCGCGCGCAGCCGGGGCGCGGGGCTGTACGATCTGAACCTGGACGGCGGGCTGGATCTGGCGGTGGTGAACCGCCGCGCCCCGCTGGAGATCCACGAGAACGCAACCGCCGCGAGGGGGCGCTGGGTGGCGCTGGAGATCCGCGCAGACGGTCCGAACACGCGCGCCGTCGGCGCCTGGATCGAGTTGCGCGATGGGGCGGGCCGGATTCAGTACCGCGAGGTTACGGTGGGTGGGGGCCATGCAGGCGGGCAGTCGGGGCTGCACCATTTCGGTCTTGGCGGCAGTGACGGTGCAGAGGTCCGTCTGAATTTCGGCGCCATGACGACCGGATGGCAGACGGTGCCGGTCAATTCCCGGGCAACCCTGACCCTTGACGCCGCAGGTGGCCTGCGGATCGAACCGGGGCGCTGATCCCGTCGTGGTCCGTGACTGCGGGCAAGGGCACTGCAGGGTACTGGATGACCGGCGCTCAGCGGTCCACCGGCAATCCGCTGGGCACCGTTTCGGGAATGCCGAGCCGCCCGGCGACCGCTGCCGGATCCGCAAGCGTTTCGAGGAACGCCGAAATCGCCGCGATGTCGTCGGGTTGCAATGCGACGGGGATCGCGGCCACAGATGCCGCGATCTCGGCCAGCATATCGCGGTCGGAGAGCGGCACGAAGTCGTCGCCCGGGCCGACGCCGTCGGGCAGCCGCACATGGGCGGCCAGGTCGCCGGGATCACCAGTCGGGTCGGCGTGGTGTCTCAGGAACTCCGGCAGCGTCACGAATGCGCCGGTATGGCCCCATGGGCCGGTCAGGGTGACGTTGCGCAACGATGGCGTGCGAAATGCAAAGGCATCGCCCGGATTGCCCGTCACCTCCATGCGCCCCTCGTCGCGCTGGTGATCCTCGAACCTGGCTGCCTTGCCGGGGCCGAACTGCGGCTCGCCCATGGCATGAAAGCGGTGATCGGTCTGGAACGGCCCGCTGTGGCAGGCCGCGCATCCCGCCGCGCCGAAGAACAGATCGACGCCAGCCTGTGCCAGGCTGTCCATTGTCCCCGTGCCGCGCAACGCGCTGTCAAACGCCGACGTGTCGCTGCGCCACTCGAACGCAACAAAGGCGGCGATGGCGTTGGAAATGTCGGTGAACGCGACGGCGCGCCCTGCTGCGATGTCAGGATAGACTGCCGCGAACCGGCTGGCATAGTCGGGAATGTCGCCGACCCTTCGGCTCAGGATGTCCCACGCGCCGCCTTCGGCGGTGATCATGCCCAGTCGCACCGCGCGCGATACGTCGTTTTCGGAATACTGCCCCGCCATCTCGTCCGGGCTCAGGACCGGAAACATCGTCTGCGCCGACAACACCCCGGAAAAGCCTGTCAGCATTTCGTCCTCCATCGGGGTGCGCAGCCCCGAGGGGCGGGTTGCGTCGGTTTCGACGCGTCCGTCATGAAACAGGACCGTGAATTCGCGCGCGCCGAGGTTGAAGAGACCCGGCGCGTTGCGGGGAATGCGCTGTTCGGGGCGGTTTTCGGGATCCGGGCGGCGGTCGGGGCCGATGCCGATGCCGCCTTCGCCGACCCCCAGCGCCAGGCCATCCCCCGTCGCGAACCGCGGGTGGTGACAGGTTCCGCACGATATGTTGCGGTTGCCCGACAGGAGTGGGTCCCAGAACAGTAGGCGGCCGAGATCGGCCTCTGCTTTGTCGATGGGCACATACATGTCGTCGGTGACGGGGGGCGGCAGATCGCCGGCCTGCGCCACGCCCGCCATCAGGATCAAGGCCCAGATCTTCACCGCTCTCTCCCATACGTCACGAACGCGAACCGGTTGCCGCAGGGCGCCCGGCACGGCACGTTGATGGTGCCGTGCCGGTCGAACATATCCGGAAGAACGCTTGGTGCGCTACCCTGCTGCGGCATCAGCCGCAGTTGGTGACCGCGGTCACGCCGACGCTGCCGCATGCCCGGTGGCTGCGGAAGGTAGAGGACGTCAAACCCGCATGGACAAGGATGCGGGATCCATTGGATACGGTTGACCTGTTGGGGATCGGTGCCATCCATCGCCGGGGACGACAACGGGACGCGGTAAAGCCAAACTACAACGTTCACCAGCAGCGACAGTGTATCAGGCGCCCGGATCAGACGGTCGGTTCGCAGCACCCTTGTGAAATTGTCCGTGGCAAGAACGAAGATCGGCAGATCGCTACGGCTGAGGGGAAAATTGCTGTATTGACCGCCGTCCCCGTGCCCGCACGGACGGGGGCATTCAGAGACGGCGCCGATGGCGGGTGCCTGGCAACCTTGCGATTGCCGGGCGATAACGGGTCTCCTCCCCAGAACGCCATCAGATGGGTAAATCCGTCACGATGGTGTGACAAATTCGTGGGGAAAAGTCCACAGAAATGTTCACAAACCGGTCAGGAATTGGGCATCCGGCGCAGATCAAGGGTCATCGGATACTCTGGATGCGGAACCTCCGGCACCGGGCGCCAGTCGCCGCCGCTGTGACCGTGCGGTTGGAACCGCGACAGGCGGCGCGCCTCGGCCTCGTTGCCGTTGACC
>JBGTLJ010000234.1:0-2225 GCA_041744175.1 Oceaniglobus sp.
GCGAACAGCGTGGTGGCGCGGCGCACCGCCTCGCGGTCCGTGGACTCCAGCCGGAACCGCACCGCCGCGGCGACCTTCTCGCGGAACCGCAGATCATCCAGCGGTTCGCGCGCGATCCTGTCGATCATCGCCTGATCGCCCGCGTGGTGATAGGCCAGCGCTAGATCGATTGCGCCACGCGGAAACAGCGCCCGCGCCTCGGCCTGATCCACATCCGCGTCCTCGGCGGCGGCGGCAAGCGTCGTCGCGCTCCAGCCATCGAAGGGGACGTGAATCATGGCGGCGTCCAGAATGGCGGATCGGGGATCGGACATGGCGATTCTCCAGTATTTCGCAGATGCTAGACAAGCTAGGGCGGCTTTGCTATACGGCCAATTCCTGCAGATCCTTGCAACTCAAACCAGAAAGGTGGTGAAAACCACATGCAGGTCAGTGTTCGTGACAACAACGTCGATCAGGCGCTTCGTGCCCTGAAGAAAAAGCTCCAGCGTGAGGGCGTCTTTCGCGAGATGAAGCTCAAGCAGCATTTCGAGAAACCGTCCGAAAAGAAAGCGCGCGAGAAGGCCGAGGCCATCCGCCGTGCCCGCAAGCTTGCCCGAAAGAAGCTCCAGCGCGAAGGCATGATGTAGATCATCGCCTTGCCTTGGGGGTCCGGTGCGGACCTTTGGATCGACGACCCCCGGGCGCAAGCACGGGGGTTTTTTCGTGTCTGGCCCCCTTTAGCGGCGACGGCCCGCGCTTTGACAGTTCGTCATGGATCAGCCGCACATTGCGCAGGTTGCCCTTGAAGCCGATGTCGAAGATGTCGCCGACCAGCGGCACGCTGCCCACCACAAGATCCAGACCCGTGTTCACACCCATCCTGATCAGGGTCCGCCGCCCTAGCCCAAGCTCATGGGCCTTCCAGATTATCCATGCCGAAGGTGCCGCGGTCAACAGATCGCCGACCCCGGGAACCAGGCCCAAAAGCCCATCCAGACCGAACCTTATGCCGAAGATGCTGAACCGGGAATCCATCAGCCGGGCCAGCCTGTCGATGCGTGCAAGTTCCGCGGCATGGGCCGCCTCGGGTGTCATTTGTTTCATCTGGCAATCCTTTCCGGATTCAATACCTCAACAGCGCGAACAGCGCGCCGCGTTCCGTCACGATGGTGGGCGACAGGTCACACCGGGCGGTCAGACCGGGATCGCGGTCGTCCAGCGCACGGTGCGCAGCGCAAAGGACGACTGCATCTGCGCCACGCCGGGCAGTCGCGCCAGATGGCGTCGGTGAATCGTTGCGAAATCCTCGGTGTCGTGGGCGACGACCTTCAGCAGGTAATCGGCAGAGCCCGACATCAGGTGGCATTCCAGCACGTCGGGTATGCGCGCCGCCGCCTTCTCGAACGCCTCCAGGACCTCTTCGGTCTGGCCCGACAGCGTGATCTCGACAAACACGGTGGTGCGGCGGCCCAACTTTCGGCGATCCAGCAGCGCGACGTAGCCGGTGATCACACCCTCGGTCTCAAGCCGCTGCACCCGGCGGTGACAGGCCGATGCCGACAGGTTCGCCTGTTCCGCCAGATCGGCATTGCTGATCCGCCCGCGGTCCTGGAGGATCGTCAGGATTCGCCGGTCGGTACTGTCGAGTGTCGGCAAGGCGAAGATTCCTTCGAGGAAATGCGTGGAATTCGCGGATTTCTGCCACAGTCTTGGCTGTCACGACGGTAATTATCAAGCCCCTTCACCGCAGGGCGTCATATCCTCGCGCTGAAAGCCGCAGGAGGAAAAAATGCTGATCGGGTGCCCGAAGGAAATAAAGCCGCAGGAATATCGCGTCGGGCTGACGCCGAACGCTGCGCGCGAGGCGGTGGCGCACGGTCACGGCGTGATCGTTCAACGCGGTGCAGGCGATGGCGCGGGCTTTGGCGATGCCGACTATGTCGCAGCCGGCGTCACCATCTGCGACACCGCGGGCGACGTGTTCGAGAGGGCCGACATGATCGTCAAGGTTAAGGAACCCCAGGCCGGCGAACGCGCGATGCTGCGCGAGGGGCAGGTGCTGTTCACCTATCTGCACCTTGCCCCCGATCCGGACCAGACCCGCGAACTGCTTGCCTCGGGGTGCACCGCCATTGCCTATGAAACGGTCACCGACGATCGCGGCGGCCTGCCGCTGCTCGCTCCGATGTCCGAAGTCGCGGGGCGGCTGGCGCCCCAGGTCGGCGCATACACGCTGCAAAAGG
>JBGTLJ010000235.1:0-3702 GCA_041744175.1 Oceaniglobus sp.
GCGCCGCCTCGACCAGCGCGTGCACCGCCATGTCGGCCTCTGTCGCCGATGTCGGGCGCAGATACGCTTCGGGCGGCACGGTTTCACGGTGACCGCGCAGCACGCCCGCCAGATCGCGGGTTTCCACGGTGCCGTTCAGCACCACCCGCACCTCGCTCACAGGGCCCAGAACCGATATCGTCTCGATCCAGTCGCCGGCACCGTCGCGGAACGCGGCGCCCTTCACGGCGCCCGCGACCTCCACGGACCACTCGATCACCTGCTGGCCCTCGAACTGCGACGGGGTGAGACGGTGGCTCTGCACCACGCCGCGCTTGGGCGGGTCGAACCGGTACAGCGTCTCGTGGCTGATGGTCAGTCTCATCGCACGTCTCCCGTCAGATACATCTCGCGGACTTCGCCGCTGACGGCGGCGATGTCGCCGATGAACCGGCTGAGGAATTCGTGCAGGCCCTCGTCGAACACGTCCTGCACCTGCATCTCCGCCAGTTCACCCACCATCGCGCGCACCTTGGTCTGCGCCGGGCCGGACCGGCCATAGGCGCGCGCAAGTCGGTCCAGATGATCGTTCGCCCCCTCGACGGCACTGATCAGCGAGCGGGGGCACTGCCGGTTCAGCACCAGGAAATCGACGATCTTGGGCGGGCTGATCTCGCCGCCATAGGCCCAGTTGAACGCCCGGCTGGACGACAGCGCACGCAGCAGGCTGCGCCACTGATAGTTGTCCAGACCCGATCCCACATAGCTGACCTGGGGCAACAGGGTGAAATATTTCACATCCAGCATCCGTGCCGTGCTGTCGGCGCGTTCCAGGAAGTGGCCGATGTTGGTGAAATCATAGCCGTCGTTGCGCAACTGCGTGCTCTGTCCCGCGCCGCGGATCAGCGACGTGGTGCGCAGCGTCCAGTCCGACAGATCCGACACCGTCAGGCTGGATCTCTCCTGCCGCCCGAACTCCAGAACCTCCTGAAAGGCGATGTTCAGCGCGTCCCAGACCTGGCTCGTCAGGGCGGTGCGCACGATGCGGCCGTTCTCGCGCGCCGAACACATGCACGACACCACGGAATTGGGGTTGTCGGCGTCGAAGAACAGGAACGTCTCGACATTGCGCTGCACCACCTCGCCGTATTTTTCGGCGAACCCGCCGCTGGCGCCGCTGGCCAGCAGCACACTGTCCCAGTCGTTGCGGTATCCGCCGCCGGTGTTGGGCATCAGCGCGTTGCGCGCCCCCACCTCCAGCAGCCGGGCGTTGGTTTCGGCGCGCTCGATATAGCGGGCGATCCAGTAGAGATTGTCGGCGGTCCTGCTCAGCATGTCGCGATCCTCATTCCGCCATCACCCAGGTGTCCTTGACACCCCCGCCCTGGGATGAGTTCACCACCAGCGATCCTTCGGTCAGCGCCACCCGTGTCAGCCCGCCCGGGACCAGCTCGATCTGTTCGCCCACAAGGCAGTAGGGGCGCAGATCCACATGGCGCGGTGCTATTCCCTGATCCACGAACGTCGGACAGGTGGACAGCGCCAGCGTCGGCTGCGCGATGTAGTTCCACGGTCGCTCGCGGATCTTCTGGGCGAACAGGTCCACCGTCGCCTTGTCGGCGCGCGGCCCAACCAGCATCCCGTAGCCGCCCGATCCGTGCACCTCTTTCACCACCAGTTCCGCCAGATGCTCCAGCACGTAGCGGCAATCCTCGGGCTTGGCGCATTGCCAGGTCGGCACGTTCTTCAGGATCGGCGCCTCGCCCAGATAGAACCGGATCATTTCGGGCACGTAGGTATAGATCGCCTTGTCGTCGGCCACGCCCGCACCCGGCGCCGAACAGATCGACACCCCGCCGGAGCGGTAAACGTTCATCAGCCCGGGAATCCCCAGCATCGAATCGGGGCGGAAACACAAGGGATCGATGAACGCATCGTCCAGCCGGCGATAGATCACATCGACCCGCTTGGGTCCCTCGGTGGTGCGCATCCAGACATAATCGCCCTCGACGAACAGATCGCTTCCCTCGACCAGATTGGCGCCCATCATGTCGGCCAGGAACGAATGTTCATAATACGCGCTGTTGAAATGCCCAGGCGTCAGGACCACCACGCAGGGCTCGCCCTCGCACTTGTTGGGGGCGACGCTGGCCAGCGTGCGGCGCAGCAGGGCGGGGTAGGTTTCCACCGGGGCGATCCGGTTTTCCTGGAACAGCTGGGGGAACATCCGCATCATGATCTCGCGGTTTTCCAGCATGTAGCTGACCCCGGAGGGCGTGCGGCAATTGTCCTCCAGCACGAAGAACTCGTCGGGCCCGGTGCGCACAAGATCGATGCCGACGATATGGGAATAGACCCCCTTGGGCGGCACGATCCCGCAAACCGCCGTCTCGTATGCCTCGTTCTGGTACACCAGACGCCCCGGAATCCGCCCCGCCTTGACGATCTCGCCGCGCCCGTAGACATCGACGAGGAACGCGTTCAGCGCCCGCGCCCGCTGCTTGATGCCGCGTTCCAGCCGGGCCCATTCGTCAGCCTGGAACACCCGCGGGAACATGTCGAACGGGATCAGACGGTCGGGGCTGCCACCCTCGCCATAGACAGCGAAGGTGATGCCGATGCGGCGGAACAGCGCCTCCGCCTCGCTCTGCTTGAGGCTGCGCAACTCCTGGGGCATGTTGTCGCTCCAGCCGGTCAGGCCGCGATAGGGCTGACGCACTGCATCGCCATCGAACATCTCGTTGAAATAACTGGTAATGGCCGCTCTCCCCGAACTTCTCCGCGGCTTGTTACCAAGCTGAAGCGCAAAAGGGAATTGGGCGATGACGACTGGCGTTCGCCAATGTCCCCGCCGCGATTGAGCCGGGGGCGACGGGGGGCCGGGCCGGGTGGGATCGATATGGTGGCATCGACAAACAGCGCCACACGCTGTAGTTGTAAAGGTCCGAAACATCGCCCGGCAGCAATCCGCCGAATTACTTCGCAACCTCACGTGCGAGGGACCGTGACCATGACCTGCGCCGCCGCCCTTTTCAGCTGCTGCCTTGCCCTGGTCTTTGCCGCCTGCCTCGCGATGTTCGGCGAATCCTCTGGCTGGCAGATCGCTGTCGGCTATGTCACCATGGCCAACCTCACCTTTCTTGCCGTGATCGCCAACGCGTCCTGGCGCCTGTCGGCACCGTCGCAGCGTCGCTGATCCGCTGCCGCCCGCAGCGGCACGGTGATCCCCCCCGGTATCCCGACAGGTTTCGCAACGTCATGCGTTGGGCCTGCCGGTCTTAACAAATTGTTGGAATAGTTCAGTTATCGCCTTGTCGTGACAGACAGCGAGGATGCCAATGCGTCAGATTCTCTATACCAGCCGGGGCCATCCTGACAGTTTCGCAACCGACGTCGTCGATATCCTGACCGTGTCCCGGCGCAACAATCCCGAATTGGGGGTGACGGGCCTGCTGGCGTGCCAGAACGAAACCTTTGTGCAACTGGTGGAAGGACCGGCCGAAACCGTCAACACCCTTGTCGATTTCATCGCCGGGGACCGTCGCCATTTCGACATCCAGGTGATCGTCGACCGCGCCATCGAAACCCGGTCGTTCCTCGACTGGGCAATGGCGTTTCACGACGCCAACGGCAGCGGCCCGCTTGACGACGCGCTGCGCCGGACGCTGGAACGCACCCGCACCGCCCCTGACGAGGCATCGCGCGACGCGCTGTTTGAACTCG
>JBGTLJ010000236.1:0-2265 GCA_041744175.1 Oceaniglobus sp.
GACGGTCCGCTTGAGCGAAACGAAATCGGGGCGGCGGGTGATGGTCGCCTCGTCCATGTAGAGTGATCGATCGATCTCTACCTGTATGACATGCTGATGCCGCGACGGACGGCCATAGGCCTGCGCGATATAGGCCCCGGCAAAGGGGGCATTGCGGGCAACCCGCAGTCCGGCGGCGACGAACGCGGCTTCGATTTGGTCCACCACATGAAACTCGGCCGCTGCGCCGAACCGATCCCCCAGCACGACGTCGGGGCGGCTGCCAGGGGGGTGATTCAGCGCCTCGATCGCCTCATGGGGCATCGAATGGCAATCGATCAGAATTGCCTTGCCGAACCGCGAAAGATTGGCGGCAAGCAGGCCATGCAGCGCCGTGTGATAGGGACGCCAGATGTCGCGGATGCGACGCTGCGCCTCATCAAAGGTCAGCTTGCCGCAATAGATCGCCTGTCCCCCGGCAACCACGCGGGGGATGACACCCAGACCGGACGCAATACGCGGGTTGTGACCGTTGCGGCGTGCCCCCTCGATCAGGGCCGGATCGAACTCGTCGCACGCGCGGTTGAGATCCACATAGGCGCGCGGGGTCGTCGCGACGAGCAGCGGCGCGCCCACTCCGGGGGCAAGGTCGAACAGCTGATCCACGAATGCATCCTCCGACGAGCGGATCGTCGCATGATCCAGAACGGTCCGGCGCATCAGGTCGTCGGGATAGAGCGAGCCCGAATGCGGCGATGCGAAGACGACGCTGGTGCTCTGCACCTGCGGCATGAATAGATGATACGGGTCCTGCACGCGTCACTCTCCCTTATGACTTACAGTATAGGACGAATGGGCGATCCGCCAAAGGCCCTTGAACAGGGCTTCGACTCCTTTTATAGACTGCAAACCGGGACGGCCTCGCCGTGCCCCCGGTCCTTTTGGATCGGGTCGGAAACGGGGTGTCTTGGGTGATTAGCTCAGCGGTAGAGCACTTCGTTGACATCGAAGG
This sequence comes from Oceaniglobus sp., assembly GCA_041744175.1. GTDB lineage: Bacteria > Pseudomonadota > Alphaproteobacteria > Rhodobacterales > Rhodobacteraceae > Oceaniglobus. The sequence continues at coordinate 992 of JBGTLJ010000236.1, forward strand.
GGTCACTGGTTCGATCCCAGTATCGCCCACCATGAATCCACGCCGCTTGGACGGCATATCAACCGGGCGCGTCGGCGCCACACAGGAGGCCGACACATGAAGGTCCGCAATTCGCTTCGTTCGCTGAAGAACCGTCATCGCGACTGCCGGGTGGTCCGCCGCAAGGGCCGCGTCTATGTGATCAACAAGACGCAGCGGCGCTTCAAGGCGCGGCAGGGCTGAACGCCCGCCATTCACTGGGCGGCGGGCAACTGTCGGGGCGACCCGGCAGTGCGCCGCAGCCGCAGATTCAGGACACTGACCGGAGGGCAATCGGGCCCCGGCGTTGCCTTGCTGCGGGTTTGAATCGTGCCGGGGCAACTGATCCGTTTGCATTTCGCAGAAGCGATGGTTTCGGGCGGGACCTGCGGATCCACATGTCGGGATAACCGCGGTAGGGTGTCTGCATAACGGATCCTGCCTCTGGGTGGGCGGGTTCGGTTGACGAAGACGCCGAGATGTGAAGACTGTCGCCGACAACGGTTGCATCCCGGGTCCGTAGGTGGCCGATTGCGGCAACGCGTGGGCAGAGTCACAAGACATCTGACTGTTGCTCGGCCGGTGGGCAACCTTGGCAGCGGCCCGCGGGTTTTGAGCCGGTTTGCATGACTGGTCCTTTCGATGCCAGATGGGCGGTCCGGAGACCACATCAGGGTTGGCCTGAACCCCAATCAGCGGCGCAGAAGATTGCGCACCGAATCCGCCAGCAACCGGACCACCACAGGTTCGCTCAGGAAACCGGTCACCGGCAGGCCGGAATCGGCCTGATAGCTGCGGATCGCGGCGCGGGTGGAACCGTCGAACTTGCCGTCGACTTGCCCGGGGTCGATGCCCAGACCTGCCAAACGATCCTCGACCGCCTGACGCAGCGGGCGGATCAACCCGAGGGCGTCCTCTTCGGCCGCCGCCGCGTCGAGATCGGGGCCCTGTGAGGTGTTTCCGCCACGGATCTGCAGCAGCTGGTCGCGGGCGGCCGATGCGTAGCGGCCATCGGGATAGCGCCGAAGATAGGCGCGCAGGCCCTGCCGGGATCCGTCGGCGCCAGTCTGTCGCCAGAACGCGTCGTCGTCCTTGCGGGTGTCTCGTTCGTTGCGCACCTTGCGGCCTTCGTCCAGCCGCGTCAGCCTGTCGTGCGCGACGTCGGCCCACTGTCCGTCGGGGTAGCGGTCCAGGTACGCATCAAGGGCATCCGGTCCGGCACGTTGGCCGCCGAGACTTTGCCAATAGCTGTCGTC
>JBGTLJ010000237.1:0-1748 GCA_041744175.1 Oceaniglobus sp.
GTTGCCCGACAGAACGGCCAGACCCTCGGCGCTTTCCAGCGCCGCCGGATCCAGCCCCAGCGTGCGTGCCAGCCCGGCATTGACGCGGATCACCGCCGCATCCGCCACCGGGGACGGCGGCTGGCGGGTGAAGAACCGCTCCGGCAGGCGGGCATAACTGTTGTCGAATGGGATATGCAGCGTCATCGATGGCTCCGTTCTCTGGCACAGAGATAGGCACCCGTCCGGCGCCCTGCCACCCCGGGCCTTTGCTGTCGGCGCGGTCGTGCTAGGATGGGTTCTGCGACCGCAGGTGGATCATCATGAGGGAGACCCAAGATGCAACAGGAAAAGCGTTATGGAACAAGGATAAAGGACCGCGCTGAATTCAACAGCAAGCCAAAGCCGCTGACGTTTCTGCCCACCGCGACGGTGAAAGAGGCGGTCGCGGCCATGTGCGAAAAGAATTATGGCTCGGTCATTGTTGTGGACGAGGCCGACAAGGTGATCGGCGTGATGACGGAACGCGACGTGATGCGCAAGATCGTCAACGGCGGGCTGGATGCCGGGGCGACCAAACTGACCGACATCATGACCCATGATCCGCGGCTGGCCCATGAGGATGACGACGTGATCGACTGGCTGCGCATCATGTCCAACGAACGGTTCCGCCGCCTGCCCGTTGTCGATGACGAGGGCCGAATCAAGGTGGTGTTCACCCAGGGCGATTTCGTGTCGTTCACCTGGCCCGACCTGATGCATCAGGCCCGCGAGATGGGCAAGGCGACCATCACCCGCAACTTTCCGCTCTGGATGATCGGCGGCGGGATCATGATCTATACCCTGCTGATGATCGTCGTGCTGGGCGTCGTTCTCTGACCCGGCAGGGGGTATCACCAGACGGCGCGGCAGACATGGGGCAGGAACCGCCCATGGGACCGGGCCATGCGGGCGGTCACGGCCCCGGCATGAGCCGCGCGCATATCGGCAGGCGGTGAAATCCGTCCTCATGCGGCACCGATCCGGCCAAGGCCGCCTGAAGGCTCACACCCGCGACAGCCGGTCCGTCAGCAGGGCGAAGAACCCGTCGCTGTCCACATCGCCGAGGAACAGCGCGTTCTTCGGGCGATCGGTGACGCCCCACCAGTCCGCGACCGTCATCCCCAGCGTCAGGTCGGACCCGGTCTCGATCTCGACATTGATCTCGCGGCCGCTGAATAGATCGGGTGCGATCAGCCAGGCGATCACGCAGGGATCGTGAAGCGGCGCGCCGTCGCTGCCGTACTTGGCCAGATCGAAGCGTTCGAAAAAATCGGTCATCGCGGCGACGGCGTGGCCCACGGGCGTGCCAAGCGCACGAAACGCCGCATTGCGGGCCTTCGTCACAAGCGCGCGGTGGGTCACATCCAGCGGCAGCACCACCAGCGGAATGCCGGCGGCAAACACGACTGCGGCGGCGTCCGGATCCACATGGATGTTGAATTCGGCCGCCGGGGTGATGTTGCCGACCTCGAAATACGCGCCGCCCATCAGAACGATGCGCGCGAGCCGCCCGGCGATGTCGGGGGCCCGTTGCAGCGCCGTGGCGACGTTGGTCAGGGGCCCCAGCGCACACAGGGTCACGGTTCCCGGCGGTTCGGCGCGCAGGGTGTCGATGATGAAATCGACGCCGTGCCGGTCCTGCAGGATCATGGTCGGGTCGGACAGTGCGGGACCGTCCAGCCCGGTCTTGCCGTGGACGTGTTCGGCCGTCACCAGCGGGCGGCGCA
>JBGTLJ010000238.1:0-2995 GCA_041744175.1 Oceaniglobus sp.
GGGTCGAGGGGCGCCCGGTCTGCCACGCCCTTTCCCGTGCCGGAGGCAACCACGCCCTAACCGGCCAGACGGGCGCGCAACGCCGCATTCACCGCCGGCGGGACGAAATGCGTCACATCGCCCCCCAGCCGGGCAATCTCCTTGACCAGCTTGCTGGCGATCGCCTGATGCCGTGCCTCGGCCATCAGGAACACCGTTTCCACGCTGTCGTCGAGCACCCGGTTCATTCCAACCATCTGATATTCGTATTCGAAATCCGCCACCGCCCGCAGCCCGCGCACGATCACCCCGGCGCCGACATCGCGCGCGCAGTCGATCAGCAGGTTCGCGAACGGATGCGCCACCAGATCGCACCCTGTCGTGTCGCACAGCGCGGGAAATTCGGCCTCGACCATGGCGACCCGTTCCTCCAGCGAAAACATCGGCCCCTTGTCGCGGTTGATCGCAACGCCGATCACCAGCCGGTCCACCAGACGGCAGGCCCGGCGGATGATATCCAGATGCCCCAGGGTCAGGGGGTCGAATGTCCCGGGATAAAGTCCGATCCGCATGGTCCGCCTCGCGTCGCTACGGGCGCAAGCAACAATATTGCGAGCCCGATTGCAAGCCGCGGTTCAGTGGCCCATCACCATGGATTCCAGCGCGTCGCGCTCCATCGACAGTTCGGCCAGACGGTGGTTCACCAGATCGCCGATGGAAATCAGCCCGACCATTTCACCGTCCTGCATCACCGGCATGTGGCGAAACCGCCCCTTGCTCATCTTTTCCATGGCCGACAGCGCCTTGTCGGCGGGAGTGCAGGTGATCAGCGTCTTCGTCATCAGCACCTCCACCTTGTCTTCCAGACACCCGGCGCCGCGCCGCCCAAGTTCGCGCACGATGTCGCGTTCCGACAGGATGCCAAGCGGCGCCTTGCCATCCGCCACCATCACCGCGCCGATCCGCTTTTCCGACAACAGTCTGGCGGCGTCCGCCACGGTGCGGTCCGGGGCGATCGTCACGACCTCGGCGGACGGCTTGCCGTTTAGGATTTTCTGAACGGTCATATGGCGATACCTCCGCGCTGCATTTTCCTTGCACCCAGCGTCGCCCCTCGGGGCGGCACCTGTCAAGCGCGGGGTTGACGCGGCACCATCCCCGCACCGTTTCGCGCCGCCCGCAAACATCGCCTTTTCGTCCCCGGCGCGCGCCTCTACACTGGCCCGCGACACATAACGGAGGACGCGATGGAAACCCTGTCTCACTGGATCAACGGCAGCCATGTCAAGGGCACGGGGCGCAGCGCCGACGTGTTCAACCCCGCCACCGGCGAGGTGCAGGCGCAGGTGCCGCTGGCCAGCAAGGCAGAGCTTGACGGCGCCGTCGCCGACGCCGCAAAGGCACAGGTGGAATGGGGCGCCACCAATCCACAGCGTCGCGCCCGGGTGATGATGGCCTTCGTGCAACTCATCAACCGTGACATGGACAAGCTGGCCGAGGCGCTGAGCCGCGAACATGGCAAGACGATCCCGGACGCGAAAGGCGACGTGCAGCGCGGGCTTGAGGTTGTGGAATTCTGCATCGGCGCGCCGCATCTGCTCAAGGGCGACTATACCGACAGCGCCGGGCCCGGCATCGACATGTATTCCATGCGCCAGCCGCTGGGCGTCGTCGCCGGGATCACCCCGTTCAACTTTCCGGCGATGATCCCGCTGTGGAAAATGGCCCCCGCCCTGTCCTGTGGCAACGCCTTCATCCTGAAGCCGTCCGAACGCGATCCCTCGGTGCCGCTGATGCTGGCCGAACTGCTGCAAGAGGCGGGGCTGCCCGACGGTGTGCTGCAGGTGGTGAACGGCGACAAGGAAGCGGTGGACGCGATCCTCGACAACGACACGATCCAGGCGATCGGCTTTGTCGGCTCTACCCCGATCGCAGAATACATCTATGGCCGCGGATGCAGCAACGGCAAGCGGGTGCAGTGTTTCGGCGGCGCCAAGAACCACATGATCGTGATGCCCGACGCCGACATGGACAAGGCCGCCGATGCCCTTGTCGGGGCCGGATACGGTGCCGCGGGCGAACGCTGCATGGCGATCTCGGTCGCCGTTCCGGTGGGCGACGCCACCGCCGACGCCCTGATCGAACGCCTGATCCCGCGCATCGAAAAGCTGAAGGTCGGGCCCTATACCGGCGGCGCGGATGTCGATTACGGCCCCGTCGTGACGGCGGCGGCCAAGGCCAACATCCTGCGGCTGGTGCAGACCGGCATCGACCAGGGCGCGAAACTGGTGGTGGACGGGCGCGATTTCAGCATGCAGGGCTATGAGGACGGGTTCTTCGTCGGCCCGCACCTCTTCGATCACGTCACCACCGACATGGACATATACCGTCAGGAAATCTTCGGTCCGGTCTTGTCACAGGTCCGGGCGAAAACGTATGAGCAGGCGCTGGGCTACGCCATGGACAACGAATATGGCAACGGCACCGCGATCTTTACCCGCGACGGCGACACCGCGCGCGATTTCGCATCGCGCATCAACGTCGGCATGGTGGGCATCAACGTGCCGATCCCGGTGCCGCTGGCCTATCACACCTTCGGCGGCTGGAAGAAATCGGGCTTCGGCGATCTGAACCAGCACGGCCCCGATGCGTTCCGCTTCTACACCCGCACCAAGACCGTGACCGCCCGCTGGCCCAGCGGCATCAAGGAAGGCGGAGAGTTCAGCTTCAAGGCCATGGACTGACCGCGTTCCGATGACATCCGGCCGCCGCTGTCCCCGCGCAACGCACCGCCACCCGTGGCCCCGCGCCGCCGGCCGAACCGGATGAGCGATCCCGATTTCACCCTCGGCATCGAAGAGGAATACCTCCTTGTCGATGCCGACACCATGGATCTGGCCGTGGCGCCGGAAAAGCTGATCGCGGACTGTGCTGCACTGATGGTCGATCAGGTCAGCCCGGAATTCATGCAGTGCCAGGTCGAGGTCGGCACCGCTGTCTGCGCCGATATCGCCGA
>JBGTLJ010000239.1:0-5470 GCA_041744175.1 Oceaniglobus sp.
CGGGCTGGCCGTCGCGCGACCCCGAGATCACCGGCTGGCTCGGCGTTTCGGCGCAGGAGGAGATCGCCGGTGTCATCCACATCGGCACCGCGAGCGCCGTTCCCCCCGACCGGCCCCGCCCCGATATCGACGCGCTGACCACATGGTTCGCGCCATGATCGTTGCCGATTTCCTGCGCGCGTTGCGCCAGCTTGGCGATCCGCGATTCCGCCGTGTGCTGCTGCTCGGGATCAGTCTTACCGTGCTGCTGCTTGTCGCTGTCTATGGGGCCCTGCTATGGCTGCTGAATTGGCTGGTGCCCGATCAGGCGACGCTGCCCTGGATCGGCACCGTGGGATGGATCGACGATCTGCTGTCGGGGGCATCGATCCTTGTGATGCTTCTGGCATCGGTGTTCCTGATGGTGCCGGTCGCGTCGGCCTTTTCGTCGTTCTTTCTGGACGACGTGGCCGGTGCGGTGGAACGGCAGCACTATCCTGGTCTGCCCGAACCCCGGCGCATGGGGCTGGCCGACGGACTGCGGGATGCGATCGGGTTCATGGGAGTGCTGATCGCCGCAAACCTGGTGGCATTGGTGTTCTATCTGGTCCTCGCGCCCGCCGCGCCGCTGATCTTCGTCGCGCTGAACGGGTTTCTGCTGGGGCGGGAATACTTTCAGCTCGTCGCCATGCGCCGGATGACCCGGGCCGAGGCCAACGCCCTGCGCCGCCGTCACGCCGGGACGATCTGGGCGGCCGGCGCGCTGATGGCGCTGCCGCTGACGGTGCCGGTGGTCAATCTGCTGGTGCCGGTGCTGGGGGCGGCAACCTTCACCCATCTGTTCCAGCGGCTTGCGGGGACGGCGACATCCGCCCGAACCAGTCCAGATCCGCTACGGTGATCCAGCCGGAAAAGATGACCGCGGCGATCAGGCACCACAGAACGACGGAAATCGCCGTCACCCATTTGAACTTGCGTTTCATGTCGGTCTGCGCCGGGCTGCCGGGCGATGTACCCGGTTCCACCACGCCCTCGTCGCCCTGAGTGCGCAGGCCCACGGGCAGGGCAATGAACAGCACCATGAACCAGATGATGGCGAACAGGACGATTGCGGATGTGATGCCCAATGTCTGTGGTTCCTTCGTGTCGGTTCAGGGCAGCGGGATCGCGAGCCCAGCGTTCAGACCTGTTCGAGTTCGATCAGGCAGCCGTTGAAATCCTTTGGGTGAAGGAACAGCACGGGTTTGCCATGGGCGCCCGGTTTCGGTTCGCCGTCGCCCAGAACCCTTGCCCCCGCGGCGCGCAACCTGTCGCGGGCGGCGGCGATGTCGGCGACCTCATAGCACATATGGTGAATCCCGCCCGATGGATTGCGCGCGAGGAACCCCAGGATCGGGCTGTCACCCCCCAGCGGATGCAACAGTTCGATCTTGGTGTTGTCGAGCGTGACGAACACCACCGTCACCCCATGATCCGGCTGGTCCAGCGCCGCGCCGACATCGGCGCCCAGAACATCGCGGTACTGCGCCATGGCCGCGGCCAAATCCGGCACCGCGATCGCGACATGGTTGAGACGTCCGATCATGGCATTCCCCGGGCACTGCATCCTGGCGGTCTTATGGCCAGTGTGCCCCGGACCCGCAAGGGACGCGGTGACGCAAGGGAGTCCGCCCTGGGCCTTGGCGGTCCCGAGGGGGCTGCCGGACGCGCCCGTGCAATCGCCCTGCCATGCGCGAGGTGATCGGGGCGACAGGCGGCGCCCGACGCCTTTTGCCGACGGTCTGTGGCCTTGAAAACACACAGTGGCTCGGCGGTTAACGCGCGATTAGCGTTTGGCGCTCTAGGCTGATTGCGACGATTCTGTGGCGACCTATCTGGGGGTTTCACCATGCCGGACATGCAAGACGAATTCCTGTTCCCGTTCAAGCCGACGGCGGACCGCCCGCTTCTGGGCCAGACCGTTCTGATCGTCGAGGACAGCCGGTTCGCAAGCGAGGCGATCCGCCTGATGTGCCTGCGCTTTGGCGCCCGGATCCGGCGCGCCGATACGCTGGCCGCCGCCGCACGGCATCTGCGGGTCTATCGCCCGTCCGTCGCGATCATCGATCTGGGCCTGCCCGACGGATCGGGGCGGGATCTGATCGCCGAACTGGCGCTGGCCCGGCCGCGCATCCCGGTGTTGCTGGCGACGTCGGGCGATTGCTCTTCGGCTGCCCTCGCAATCGACGCGGGCGCCGATGCGTTCCTCGAAAAGCCGCTGACCTCTGTCGGTCAGTTTCTTGAGGCCGTACTGTCGCGTCTGCCGTTCGACAGCCAGCCGAAGGGCCCCCGCGCCGTTCTGAACGAACAGATCAGCCCGGATCCCATCGCCCTGCAGGACGATCTGTCCCACATCTCCGATCTTCTCGACACCGCCGACACGGCGGCGCGGATGACCTACATCACCGGGTTTCTGTCAGGGATCGCGCGCAGCATCGGCGACGCGGAAATGACCTGCGCCACCGAAAGGCTTTCGGAACTGTCGCTATCGGGCAAGCCCACCGGATCGCAGATGTCGATCGTGACCGCGCTGGTCCATGACCGGCTGAACGCCCGGCCGATCGCAATCTGATCACCCCAGCGCCGGGTCCCGCATCACCAGGATGGGCGCCGTGAGATCCCCGAGCCTCTGGCGCTGGCGCCCGTCGGAATCGAAATTTCCGGCATCCAGCCATCGTTCGAACGCCGATCGAAGGGCCGGCCATTCAGCGTCTATGCAGGCGAACCACGCGGTATCGCGATTGCGGCCCTTTGAAATGGCAGCCTGGCGGAACACGCCCTCATAGCTGAACCCCAGCCGCTGCGCCGCCCTGCGCGACGGCATGTTCAGCGCGTTGCATTTCCACTCGAACCGCCGATAGCCCGCATCGAAGGCCCATCGCATCATCAGATAGATCGCCTCGCTCGATGCGGTGGTGCCGCGCAGCGACGCCGACAGCGCGATATGGCCGACCTCGATGCTGCCCGCCTCGGGCGCGATGCGCAGATAGCTTGCAATCCCGCCGATGGCACCGGAGGCGCGGTCTGCGATGGCGTAAAACATCGGATCGGCGCTCGCGGCCTGTGCGGCCAGCCAGTTCCCATGGTCCTGTGCGTTTTCAAACGGACCATAGGGCATATAGTCCCACATCCGCTTATCGGTCCCGTTCGCACGGAAAAGCGCGGTGCCATGGGCCTTTGCGTCCAGCCGGGTCAGGACCGCGTACTGCCCCGCAAGATCTGCCGGACCCGGCATCGGCGGCGGAACCCAGCCCGCGACCACCGGGCCAAGCCGTGCATCATCATCCATTGACGTCCCTTCCCGAGCAGACCCCGACACTGCTAAAATTGTGCGCCGGATGTCACCGAATTCTTAATCTTTCGCTGCGCAGGATGAACCCATAGCGAGATTTCACGGTCTGCGGAGGAAAAGAGATGGTAAAGCTTGTCGAAACGGTGATCCGCCACGAACATCAGCGGCGCAAACTCGACGCCGCGATCCTTGCCATCGGCGCCATGTCCCTCGGGCTGGCGGTGATCGGCACGCTGGCGACCCACGACGCCGAAGTCGTGACCGATGGCGGGCACATGGCCGCAATCAGCGCTGTCTGATCCGGTCTAGGCGTCCGGCGGCAACACGCGCAGGCGCAGATCGCGCATCTGGTCGTTCAGCGGCGCGCTGGGGGCGCCCATCATCAGATCCTCGGCGCGCTGGTTCATCGGAAACATGATGACCTCGCGGATATTGGATTCGTCGGCCAGCAGCATCACCATGCGGTCGATCCCCGCCGCGCAGCCGCCGTGGGGGGGTGCGCCGAACTGGAACGCGTTGACCATGCCCCCGAACCGCTTCCTCACCTCGTCCTCGCCGTAACCCGCCAGTTCGAACGCGCGGAACATGATGTCCGGCTGGTGGTTGCGGATCGCACCGCTGACCAGTTCATAGCCGTTGCAGGCCAGATCGTACTGAAAGCCCAGCACGTCCAGAGGATCGCCGGCCAGCGCCTCCATCCCGCCCTGGGGCATGGAGAACGGATTGTGGGAAAAATCGACCTTGCCGGTTTCCGCGTCCGCCTCATACATCGGGAAATCGACGATCCAGGCGAATTGGAAACTGTCGGTGTCGCTCAGCCCCAGCTCCTCGCCGATCACCGTGCGCGCCTTGCCCGCCACCCGCTCAAACGCCGCAGGCTTACCGCCGAGGAAGAACGCCGCATCGCCGACGCCGAGGCCAAGCTGGAGCTGGATCGCCTCGGTCCGCTCAGGGCCGATGTTCTTGGCGAGGGGTCCGGCGGCTTCGACCCCCTGGCCCTGATCACGCCAGAAAATATAGCCCATCCCCGGCAGTCCTTCTTTCTGGGCGAAGGCGTTCATTCGGTCGCAGAACTTGCGCGATCCGCCGCCGGGGGCCGGGATGGCACGGATCTCGGTGCCCTCCTGCTCCAGCAGGTTGGCGAAGATCGCGAAGCCGGATCCGGCGAAATGGTCGGACACCACCTGCATCCTGATCGGGCAGCGCAGGTCCGGCTTGTCGGTGCCATACCAGAGCGCCGCATCGCGGTACGAGATCTGCGGCCAGTCGGTGTTGACCGGGCGGCCGCCAAAGCGTTCGAAACAGCCCTGGATCACCGGCTGGATGGTGTCGAATACATCCTGCTGGGTGACGAACGACATTTCCAGGTCAAGCTGGTAGAAATCGGTGGGTGAGCGGTCGGCGCGCGGATCCTCGTCCCTGAAACAGGGCGCAATCTGGAAATACCGATCAAACCCCGACACCATGATCAGCTGCTTGAACTGCTGGGGGGCCTGGGGCAGCGCGTAGAACTTGCCCGGATGCAGCCGCGAGGGCACAAGGAAATCGCGCGCACCCTCGGGCGAGGATGCGGTGATGATCGGCGTCTGGAATTCATTGAACCCGCGGTCCCACATCCGCTGGCGCAGATCGCGCACCACGTCGGAACGGAGAACGATGTTGTCGTGCAGCGCCTCGCGGCGCAGATCGAGGAACCGATAGCGCAGGCGCGTTTCCTCCGGATAATCCTGATCGCCGAATACCTGCAACGGCAGCTCTGCCGCCTTGCCCAGCACCTCTATCCCGCGGGCATAGACCTCGATCGCGCCGGTCGGGATCTTGTCGTTGACCAGTGCGGCGTCGCGCGCCTTGACGGTGCCGTCGATGCGGATGCACCATTCGGCGCGCACCTTTTCCAGCGCCGCGAACGCACCGGAATCGCCGTCGCACAGCACCTGGGTGATGCCGTAGTGGTCGCGCAGGTCGATGAACAGCACGCCGCCGTGGTCTCGCACCCGGTGCACCCAGCCCGAAAGGCGCACATCCACGCCCACGTCCGTCGCGTTCAGTTCGGCGCAAGTGTGGCTGCGATAGGCGTGCATCTGGGGCCTCCGGGGCTTTGCAATCGGGTCGCGCCGGTACACCCGCGGCGGGGCCGAAAGTCAAGTGAGCCCGGCCCGT
>JBGTLJ010000240.1:0-1621 GCA_041744175.1 Oceaniglobus sp.
CGTCAGCGTGTTCAGACCGTCGGTGAATTCAAGCGTCGTGAAATCCGTCCCGCGCGAATCGGCGGTCGAATAAACCTTCGTATGGGTGAAATCGAGCCCGTAGCCGAAGCTGTCGGAGGCCCAATATGTCGCACGCAGACCGTAATAAGGGGGCGGATTGAACGACCGGCCTTCCCATTGCACACGTGTCTTCGCCGGATAGGCGGGGTCGCCGCTGATGAACAGGTCGGAATGCGGCGCGCTCTGGGCACCGCCGTAAAAACTCAGTTCGACTTCAGCGCTGGCGGCGGCGGGCACGATGGACCTGAGTGACAAGGCAACGAGTGAGGCACGCAGCACGGCATGTCCTTTCAGAATGTGTTCATCACTTCCATTTAGACCGCAGGGGTGTCGACTCAAGGGCCAGTTCCCGCCGAACCCAACAGAATCGCGTGATCGCCGGAGTGTCAGATGTGGGGGTGCCGCGCACGAAGACTGCGTCATTCACGCCGCAGATGCCCCCCCCCTGCGCTGGAATGTCCGCTGGACTGACCGGGTCACGCGGGCTACACAACGCCCGATCGGACGGCATCGCGTGCCATCCCTCCTTCTATTCGCAGGGCCACCGCGCTGGCGGCCCCCCTCAACCGGAGACATCCTTTTGTCACATGCAGACGAACATCAGGGCACACGCCGCGATTTCCTATACTATGCGACCGCCGGTGCCGCCGTCGTCGTAGGCGGAGCTGCTGTATGGCCACTGGTCAACCAGATGAACCCCTCCGCCGATGTGCAGGCGCTGGCGTCGATCCGTGTCGACATCAGCGGCGTGGCCGAAGGCACCCAGCTGACCGTGCTGTGGCAGGGCAAGCCTGTCTTTATCCGCTATCGCACCGATGAAGAGGTCGCGAGCGCGCAGGCCGTGGCCCTGACCGATCTGATCGACACCAGTGCCGAGAACGCCAACCTGCCCGACGGGTCAGACGCCACCGACGCGAACCGCGCGCTGGCGACCTCGACCGGATCCGACGAGGCAGGCGGCGAAAACTGGCTTGTGATGATGGGCGTCTGCACGCACCTGGGCTGCGTGCCGCTGGGCGAGCAGGGTGATTTCGGCGGTTGGTTCTGCCCGTGCCACGGGTCGCACTACGACACGTCCGGCCGCATCCGCAAGGGGCCGGCACCGCGCAACCTGCCCGTCCCCGTCGCGTCCTTCATCGACGCCACCACCATTCAACTCGGTTAAGGAGAGAGACCCATGGCTGGTATTCCCCACGACCACTACGAACCGAAGTCCGGCGGTGAAAAGTGGCTTTACAAGCGGTTGCCGATCGTCGGCCTGCTGCATGACGCTGTCTTCATTCCGACGCCGAAGAACCTGAACTGGATGTGGATCTGGGGGATCGTGCTGACCTTCACGCTCGTCCTGCAGATCGCCACCGGCATCGTGCTGGTGATGCACTACACACCTCACGTCGACATGGCCTTCGCGAGCGTCGAGCACATCATGCGTGACGTGAACGGCGGCCACATGATCCGCTACTTCCACTCCAACGGCGCGTCGCTGTTCTTTGTCGCCGTCTACCTGCACATCTTCCGCAGCCTCTACTACGGGTCCTACAAGGCCCCGCGCGAGGTGACG
>JBGTLJ010000241.1:0-13867 GCA_041744175.1 Oceaniglobus sp.
CGAGGGCATCGCGCGCTGGACCCTGCCCGCTTTCGTGATGCTGGCCACCCTGTTCCTATGGGACCGGATCGTGGTCTGGAACGACATCCCTCACTACATCCTGCCCGGCCCCGGCCTTGTCTTGGACAGCCTCGTGACCGACTGGGCGTTGCTTTGGGATGCGGCGATGCTGACCGGGCGCATCACGCTGATGGCGCTGGTGCTGGCCGTGGCGGGGGGCGCGGGCCTTGCCATCCTGTTCAACCAGTCGCGCATGGTGGAAATGTCGTTCTACCCCTATGCGGTGATCCTTCAGGTCACGCCAGTGGTCTCCATCGCGCCGCTGATCTTCATCTATGTGTCATCCAAAACGGTCGGCATGCTGCTCTGCGCGTGGATCGTGGCGTTCTTCCCGGTGCTCAGTTCCACCACCCTCGGCCTCAACTCGGTCGATCACAACCTGCGCGATCTCTATCGCATCTATGGCGCCTCGCGCTGGCAGCGCCTGTGGCTGCTGCAACTCCCCTCGGCGCTGCCATATTTCCTTGGCGGGCTGAAGATCGCGGGCGGCCTGTCCCTTATCGGGGCGGTCGTCGCCGAACTGGTGGCGGGCACCGGGGGCGTCGGCGCGGGCCTCGCCTTCCGCATCCAGGAGGCCGGGTATCGCCTGAACATATCGCGAATGTTCGCCGCCCTCGCCCTCGTGGCTGTGATGGGGGTCCTCATCTTTTCGGCGCTGTCGCTGTTTTCGCACCTGATGCTGCGCAAATGGCACGAATCCGCTCTGAAACGGGAACACTGATGGATTTCCGCGCCCTGCCCAGCGGCCCTGTGACCCTCGAAAACGTCACCATCCCCGCCTGCCTGATGGGGCGGCCCGGCGATCTGATCGCCACATCCCTGTCGCTGGCCGATGGCCGGATCGCCGGTGCGCAGAACATCGCGCTCGACATGGGCGGGGCGGTGGTTCTTCCCGCGTTCATCGACATGCATACCCATCTGGACAAGGGCCACATCTGGAACCGCGCCCCCAACCCCGATGGCACGTTCACGGGCGCGCTGAACACGGTGGGCGGCGACCGCGAAGTGAACTGGAGTGCAAACGACGTCCGCCGCCGCGCCGATTTCGCCCTGCGCTGTGCCTATGCCCACGGCACCCGCGCCATCCGCACCCATCTCGACAGCATTCCACCACAAGATGACATTTCCTGGCCGGTCTTCGCCGATCTGCGCGACCAGTGGACCGGGCGGATAGAATTGCAGGCCGTCTGCCTGCTGGGCTGCGACCGGATCGACCTTGACGGCAGCTTCGTTCACACCGCCGATCTTGTGGCCAGAACCGGCGGCATCCTCGGCATGGTCACCTACCCCATCCCCGATCTGAAAGACCGGCTGATCCGGTTCCTGTCCATGGCGAGCGCACGCAGCCTCCCCGTCGATTTCCACGTCGACGAAACCATGGACGCCGGCAGCGAAACCCTGCGCATCATCGCCGAAACCGTTCTCGAATCAGGCTTCGACGCCCGCGTCACAGTCGCCCACTGCTGTTCGCTGTCCACACAGGACGATGCGCGCGCCATGGACACGCTGGACATCGTGGCAAAGGCCGGGATCGATGTCGTCTCCCTGCCCATGTGCAACCTTTACCTCCAGGATCGCCACGCCGCCCGTACACCGCGAGGCCGCGGCATCACCCTGGTGCACGAAATGAAGGCGCGCGGCATCAATGTCAGTTTCGCATCCGACAATACCCGCGATCCGTTCTATGCCTACGGCGATCTCGACATGCTCGAGGTGCTGCGCCAGGCCACCCGCATCGGCCATCTGGACCATTCCGATCCCGACTGGGTGCAATCGGTGCTCGCCAACCCGGCCCGCGCCTGCGGTTTTCACCCCCCATCCCTTGCCACAGGCGCCCGCGCCGACCTGACGATCTACAACGCGCGCAACTGGTCGGAACTGTTCGCCCGCCCGCAATCGGACCGGATCGTGCTGCGCGACGGGGCTCAGATCGACCGCACCCTGCCCGACTATGCCGAACTCGACGATCTGATGGAGCGCCCATGAAACCCAACATCGCCGCCGCAAAGGCTGCCCTGTCCCACCTCGACATAGAAGAGAATGCCGCCAACATCCGTGCATCTTCGCGCGATTTCTTCTGGTATTCCCCGGTTCTGAAGGCGCGGCTCGACCACGTCGTCGCCGATTTTGTCGTCCGGCCCCGGACCGAAGCCGAGGTGATCGAGATTCTCAAGACCTGCTACGCCCATGATGTGCCCGTGACGACACGCGGCGCAGGCACCGGAAATTACGGTCAGGCGATGCCGCTTGAAGGCGGCTGCGTGATGCACCTGCGCCACATGGCAGCGGTCAGGGAAATCCACCCGGGCCGCGTCATCGTCGAACCCGGTTGCCTGCTGAAAGACCTCGACGCCGCCACCAAAGCCGGCTCGAACCAGGAAATACGAATGTTTTCGAGCACATGGGCCACCGCCACCATCGGCGGCTTCATCGCTGGCGGGTCCGGTGGCGTGGGATCATGCACTTGGGGCAGCCTGCGGGACATCGGCAACATCATCCGCTTGCGCGTCGTGACGATGGAAGAACAGCCCCGCATCCTCGAATTCCGCGGCGAGGAACTGGCCCGCGTATCCCATGCCTACGGCACCAACGGCATCATCACCGAAATCGAAATTCCCCTCGCTCCCGCCTATGACTGGGTCGAAATGTTCGTGGCAACCGATGATTTCATGGCCGCCACGCGCTTTGCCGAAGAGCTGGCCAATCTCGACGGCGTCCTCATCAAGCTGGCGACCGTGTTCGAGGCCCCGATCGCCCACGACTATTTCCAGCGCGTCCGATCCCGTGTGGAACCGGGCACCAACCTGATCGGCCTGATGGTCGCCCCCCATTCCATGGACGGGTTCCTGACATTCCTGAACCGCAAGCCCGATGCGAAACTGATCTATCGCAGCGACGACCATGACTGGGACCGTACGCCGGGGTCGGTGTTCGAATACGGCTGGAACCACACTACACTGCGCGCCCTCAAGGTGGATCCGTCGATCACCTATCTCCAGGTGCGATATGGTTTTCCCGACCACCTCAGACTGATTGAAAAACTTCGCGACGCCCTGTCGCCAGAGGTGCTGCAACATCTTGAGGTATTGCGCGAAAACGGTCGCGTGATGTTCGCCGGCCTGTCGCTGGTGAGATTCACGACCGAGTCACGCCTGAACGACATCGTCAGGATCCACGAAGACGCCGGTGCGATGGTGTTCAACCCCCACCGCTACACGCTTGAGGAAGGCGGCCGGCAAACCGTCGACGACCGGCAACTGCGCTTCAAGCGGGAAGCGGATCCGAAGGGCCTGCTGAACCCCGGCAAGATGCTGTCGTGGGACACACCAGATTTCGATTTCGCCGAGATCTACGCCCACCCCAGACTGCAACCCGTGACATGACACGCAACGCTTTCGCCGAACGAACCGTCATCCTCGGGCCCGACCCGCGGATCCCTTGCGGGAACACCGCGCCCCCGCCATCCAACACAACAGTCATCCTCGGGCTTGAGCCAAGGATCTCTCCATTGCCCGGCGTGCCGGTCCACCAAGATTTCTTCGGGTCGAGCCCAAGGATATCGTCCGCCCGTTGCACCCCCGCGCCATGACCCGCGCTCTTGTTCTTTTCGCCCACCCCTGTCCCGAAAGTTATTCGGCGGCCCTCAAGACCCGCGTCGTGAAAACGCTGGACGCACGCGGCTGGGAGACCGATCTCTGCGATCTGAACGCCGAAGGCTTCGATCCCGTCCTGTCGGAAACCGAACGCCGCGGCTATCATGAGATCCCTGCAAACCGCGCCCCCGTCCAATCCTATATCGACCGGATCATGGCGGCACAGGCATTGGTCATGGTGTTCCCGGTCTGGAATTTCGGCTATCCTGCAATCCTCAAGCGATTTCTCGATCGGGTGTTCCTGCCCGACGTGTCGTTCCGGCTGGAGGACGGAAAAGTCAGACCCAATCTCACGCACATCCGCCGCCTTGCCGCCGTCACCACCTATGGCGGCACTCGGTTGCGTGCCCTGATGGTGGGCGATCCGCCGCGCAAATGCGTCACCCGCGCCGTCTGGCATGTCTGCCGCCCGGAAAAGACCCGATACCTTGCGCTTTATGACATGAACCGTGCCGACGATGCCCTCCGGGCCGCGTTTCTGGATCATGTGGACCGGCAGATGTCGGTGCTGTGACATGCGTGCCCTCGTCATCCATTGCCACCCCGATCCGTCCAGCTTTACCGCCGCCGTGCGCGATACCGTCCTGTCGCAACTGCATGACGCGAACGTCGGCCTGCGCCTCACGGATCTTTACGCCGATGGCTACGATCCCGCACTGGGACGCGACGACCTTGCCCGCTATGGCGATCCGGACTGCAACCGAAGCTCGGTGCGCAAGGACGTGGACGATCTGTCATGGTGCGACACGCTGATCTTCGTCTATCCGACCTGGTGGTACGGCCTGCCCGCCATGCTCAAGGGCTGGCTCGACCGATCGCTTTTGCCCGGCCATGCCTTCGTGATGCCGGACGGGCAGAACCGGACCATCCGGCCCGGGCTGACGCACATTACGCAACTGGGCGTGTTCACCACCTGTGGTGCAAGCCGCTGGCTGACCCTGTTCGTCGGCGCACCGGGGAAGAGAACGCTGTTGCGGGGGGTGCGGCTTCTTTGTGCCAGGCGGTGCAGGACCGCATTTGCAGCGCATTACCTGATGGACAGTTCTACCCCCAAAAGCCGTGCAGCGCACCTCGACCGGGTCTCCGCTTCGGTGCGCGGACTGATCGCCGCCGCAGGGGTCGGCGCGTGACCAAGCCACCTGTCGCCAGAACGGCCCCATTGTCGGAGATCCTCCATGAGACGCCTTGACTGGGGAGACTACCGCACCGCGGAATTTGCCCATATTGACCCCGATGCCACCATCGCCATCCTGCCCACCGCCGCGATCGAACAGCACGGGCCGCACCTGCCGGTCGGCGTCGACACGATGATCGCCAACGGCATGCTGCGCATCCTGCGCGAGACCTGCCCGGCAGATCTGGACATCCGCATCCTGCCTGTCCAGTCCATCGGCAAGTCGAACGAACACCTCTGGGCGCGCGGCACCCTGACCCTTACTGCCGCGACGGCGCTGGCCGCATGGACGGAAATTGGCCTTTCGGTGGCGCGCGCTGGCATCAGAAAGATCGTCATCGTCAATTCCCATGGCGGCAACCTCGATCTGGTGTCGATCCTGTCGCGCGAACTGCGGGTGCAGGCTGGAATGCTGGCGGTGAAATGCCAGTGGTCCGGATTCGGCGCGCCGGAGGGGATGTATCCGGCCCATGAGACGGCGTTCGGTATCCACGGCGGCGATGTCGAAACGTCGCTCATGCTGGCATTCCGTCCCGAAACCGTCGACATGGCAATGGCGGCCGACAACCGTTCCAGCGCCGAAACGACGCCGATTTCGCCAATCGGTCCGGTGAGCTATGGATGGATCGCCACCGATCTCAGTGCCTCGGGCACCGTCGGCGATGCCTCGGCGGCGACGGTCGAAAAGGGAACGGCAACCGCGCGACATCAGGTCGCGGGGTTTGTCGATCTGCTTTACAAGGTGCGCCAGATGCCGATACCGGAACCGTCGGCGCAAGCCGGACTGGCGTAAATCCGCCGATCTGACTAAGCTCGACCCGACCTCGCCCCCAACCGGAGCTATTCGATGTTCAGAACGCTTGCTGCAACGGCCACAATCGCCGGATTTCTTTTTTCCGGCGGCGCCGGGCAAGCCGCGCAATGCGGCAATGATGCAGGGGGATACGCGGCCTGGAAAGCCGCCTTCGCGGCAGAAGCGCAGTCCCAGGGGGTGGGTCGGCGCGGACTTCAGGCGCTGGGCGCCGCCAGCTATGCCACCAGGACGATCCAGGCCGACCGCAACCAGAAAAGCTTTGGATATACGCTGGAAAAGTTCATGCAGGTACGAGGGTCTGATACCATCGTATCCCAGGGCCGCAAGCGCAAGTCACAGAACGCGAACCTCTTCGCGACGATCGAGCAGCGCTATGGCGTTCCCGCCGGGGTTCTGCTGGCGATCCATGGGATGGAAACCGGATTCGGCGGCTTCATGGGCGACAGCAATGTCGTTTCCGCCATCACGACCCTTGCCTACGATTGCCGTCGATCCGATTTCTTCACCCCCCATGCCATCGCTGCCCTCAGAATGGTGGACAACGGGTCGATGTCGCCCGCCGCCACCGGGGCCCGCCACGGCGAACTGGGGCACACCCAGTTCTTGCCGGGCAACGCGCTGCGCTACGGCGTCGACGGCGACGGCGACGGCCGCGTCGATCTGACCAGTTATGTCGATGCCATGGTGTCGACCGCGAACTACCTGCGGCAGAAGGGCTGGCGCCCCGGGGCCGGATATCAGGAGGGCCAAGCAAACTTTGGCGTGATCCAGAGCTGGAACGCCGCCGGGGTCTATCAGAAATCCATCGCCATCATGGCCGCCCGCATCGACGGCTAATTCGCGCCCGGAATCGCTGCATCACATTTGGCTGAGGAATGGTAGATCGGCATGACGATTCTCTGCACTCGATACAGCTTTCGGCAAGGATATCCGACGACCGGTGTCCGGATCACGAATACGATAAGCCGACGGCTGTGATACACATTTCATACACCCGCTTTCCGCTCTGATAGTCCCGGATCGGGCTGGGCGGACCGTCAGAAATCCGTGGGCGAGCCGCCTTCACGCTTTCTCAACTCCACGAATTCGGCAAGTTCTTCGCGGATCGCCTGGTCCATTGCGGGCGGCTCGAATTCGGCAAGGATCTGCTTGTAGAGGACATGCGCGCGTTCGTGGGTCCAGACCCCGCCCGCGATCTCCCAGCCCTCGTAGTTGCGCCAGTCCGACAGGAACGGCTGGTAGAATGCCGTGGTGTAGCGGTCCTGGGTATGCTGGGTGCCAAAGAAATGGCCATCGCCCCCGACGCTGGCAATTGCGTCAAACGCGATATCGTCGGCCGTGGTGGCGGTGAGCATGGGATCGAAATAGCGCTGGATGTGCTGCAGGATCTCGCAATCCATCACGAACTTTTCGGGGCTGGCGATCAGCCCGCCCCCAAGCCAGCCCGCCGCATGATAGACCATATGGCTGCCAGACTGCACCGCCGCCCACAGGCTGTTGGAGGTTTCCCACGTGGCCTGTGCGTCGGGCACGTTCGCCGCACAGACGCCGCTGGAGCGCAGCGGCAGACCGTAGAACCGCGCCATCTGTCCGGTCATCTGGGTGGCGCGCATGTATTCCGGCGTGCCGAACGCGGGTGCCCCCGATTTCATGTCGACATTGCTGGTGAAGGTGCCGAAGACGCACGGCGCGCCCGGTCGGATATATTGTGCAAGGGCAATGGCGCAAAGCCCCTCGGCAAGCGATTGCGCGACCGCCCCCGACAGGGTCACTGGCGCCATGGCTCCGGCCAGTGTGAAAGGCGTGACAACCGTGACCTGACCCCGCCGAACACAGCGCATATATCCGTCCAGCATGGGAAAATCGTGTTTCAGAGGCGACGTGGAATTGATGTTGGTGTACATTCTCGGCGTTGCCTCGAACGCCTCATGGCTCAGCCCACCGGCGATGCGCACCATCTCCATCACATCCTCGACACGTTCGCGGCCCAGAGAATAGGCATGAGCGACCTTGTCGGTCAGGGTCAGCTTGTCGAACAGCACGTCAAGATGCCGGGTGGACGGGTGCAGATCCATCGGTTCGACCGGATAGCCACCGATAAAATGGATGCAATTGAAATACTGGCTCAGCCGTATCAGGTCGGCGCAGTCCTGCCGTGTGCCAGACCGCTTGCCCCGTTCCAGATCCCAGAAGTTCGGTGGAGACGACACATTGCCAAAAGCGATGTGCCGTCCGCCCAAGGTGATCCTGCGTTCGGGATTGCGGGGCGTGATCGTGCAGGTCGGCGGCGCCTTGCCGATCATCTCCATCACGAAATCACGGCCCATGCGCACATTCGTGCCCGCGACACTACAACCTGCCTGCCGCAGGATCCCGGCCGCCTCGTCGTTCAGGAACTCGATGCCGATCTCTTCGAGGATGCGCATCGCGCCGTCGTGTATCGCCTCGATCCCCTCGGGGCCAAGCGGCGACACGGGAACATCGGTGTTGATTGGCTGTGCCCATGGCATCTGATCGATCGCACGCAGGCCGCGGCGTGTGCTGTTGCCACTGCGCCCCCCCGCGCGCCGTCGTTTCAGGCCCAGATCGCTCATCGCAGTCTCCCTTGATGATCTGACTGAACGACAGCCATGGATCGACTTCGAAGCCAGACACGACACGCGCTGTCGCTTTCCTACTGCAATCGGTAGATCCAGCGCGACAGATCGCCGATATCCTCCAGAACGACATCGGCCGACCCCATCAGGGCGGCAGGATCGTGCGCCCCCCGGACAACCGCGATTGCCATCATGCCCGCCTCCCGGGCCGCCTCCATGTCATGAACGCTGTCTCCGATCATCGCCACCCGATGCGGCGCAATTCCGCTGCGCCCGGCAAAGGCCGTCAACTGTCCCGGGGACGGTTTGCGCCCAAAGCCGCTGTCGAAACCGGCGACAAACGAAAAATGTTCGAGAATATCCGCCCCCCTCAGATGCGCGCGTGCCGCATCCTCTGCGTCATTCGTGGCCACGCCCAGCACAAGCCCACGGTCCAGAAAACCCTGAAGTAGCGCCGGTAGGGAATCGACAGTCGGCACCGGAATTGCGGTCGCCGCCATCTTGTTGATGTATGCGATCAGATCGTCCAGACGCCACCCGGTCAGATGCGGCAGAAGGCAGGCGGCAATGTCGTCGGACGTATCGGCTAGAACAGGACTCCCGGGCAGGAATACCTGGGTTTCGACGACAAATTCGATCGATGCGGCCAAGGCGAAAGCGCGGGGTTTGTCATCCTGTGCCAGACCGTCGATGAAGTGGCTGCACCATGGCCCCCAGGTGGCGGAGAGGTCGAACAGCGTTCCATCCTTGTCGAACAGTAACCCGGAGATCGCATGGCTCACGTCCAGTGCACCTGACCGCCGCCAGGCATCGCCTGTCGGGCCTGCAGGGGTGCATCGTAGGTCAGCCCCGCGTCATCGCAGAACCGGATGATCCAGCGGTCGTCCATGGTCAGAAAGTCAAGCACCGAGGCCAGAAACACCGGACTGGCGGCCCTTGCCCTGATGTCCTCAATCCCTGTACCGGTCGCCGCCATAAAGGTGCCCAAAAGCTCATCGTCCGCGGCCAGCCAGCCCAGCGCACGGGCTGCAATGGTTTCGGCAGTGTCACGCTTCATCGTCCCGTCCTCGATGATATGAAAGGGTTTCTTAATCATTCTCAGCGAAACATAACCAGGACCGGACCAATTTGACTAGGATTGTGG
Organism: Oceaniglobus sp.; assembly: GCA_041744175.1. Taxonomy (GTDB): domain Bacteria; phylum Pseudomonadota; class Alphaproteobacteria; order Rhodobacterales; family Rhodobacteraceae; genus Oceaniglobus. The sequence goes on from JBGTLJ010000241.1 coordinate 9,443, forward strand.
GAAGATGGCAGGCAGGATCCTTATTGCAGACGATGTCGCGACCAATCGCATCGTTCTGAAAGTCAAGCTATCGGCTGCACAGTACAGCGTCAGCCAGTGCAATACGGCGGCGCAGGTGCGCAAGCATGCGCGTGCGGACGAGGCCGACCTTATCATCCTGCCCGCCACCCTGCCGGACATGGACGGCGCGTCGCTGTGTCGGCAGTTGAAATCTGATCCCCTGACTGCGGCCCTGCCCCTGCTCATGCTGCTCGACGAGGATCAGGGCGCTCAGCGTCTGGCCGCCCTTTCGGCCGGCGCCGATGAAATCATGTCGATGCCATTCACTGAAACACGGCTTTTGGCCCGCGTGCGCAGCCTGATGCGCGCCCATGGAACCGACCGCGAACTGGCCAGGCGTGATCTGACCGCACGTCAGATGGGGTTTTCAGAAGGCGCGCCGAGCCTCTCGCGCCCCGGTTCCGTCGCGATGATCGGGGCTACCCCGGAACAGGCCGTCGGCTGGAAGGCGGGCCTTCGCGGGCTTACCCCCCATGACATCCGGCTTATTAGCGCGCGTGAAGCGATGCAGTTGTCCGATGAAGGCTCCTGCCCAGATCTGTTCGTTCTCGCCGCGAGCCTGACGGGGGCCAACAATGGTATTCGCCTGCTTTCCGAACTGCGCAGCCGGATCGCCAGCCGTCATGCGGGTATCCTCATGGTGTTGCCACAGAATGCCGATGAAAGCGAGGCAAATGCCCTCGACATCGGCGCAAACGCGATCCTCGAGGATGGTTTCGATCCGGCTGAACTCGCGCTTCGCCTCGACCGTCAGATCCATCGCAAACGCGCCTCCGACCGGCTGCGCAACTCCGTGGAAACGGGTTTGCGCATGGCAACCCTCGATCCGCTGACCGGGCTGTTCAATCGCCGATACGGCGACCACCACCTCGCCGGCCTTTCGGACCGGTCGCAACGCAACAAGCGCCGCTTTGCGGTTCTCATGCTGGACATAGACCGCTTCAAGACGGTGAACGATACCCGTGGTCATTCGGTGGGCGATACCGTGCTCAAGTCGGTGGCGAATGTCATTCAGGACAACCTGCGCGCGGTGGATCTGGTGGCGCGATACGGCGGTGAAGAATTCGTCATTGCCCTGCCGGATACCGATCTTTCGGATGCCCGGCTGGCCGCCGAGAGACTGCGCGGCATCGTGGCGGCGGCCATCATACCCGTGGTCGGACAGGATCCTGTGCAAGTGACCGTCAGCATCGGACTGGCATTGGGCGGTCCCGATACAGGGCCCGTAGAAGTATTGCTCGAACGCGCCGACCGGGCGCTGTACCAGGCCAAGAGCGGCGGGCGCAACCGTGTCTGCGTCGCGCCGCCGACGCAGGAAAAAGGTGCGCCGGACCTGGCCCGCCGGGTTCAGGGTTTCGGCGGCCTGCGGGGCCCCCTGCGCGGCGATTGGTCCAGCCGATCTGCATAGGCCACACGCTTGTCCCGGCTCAGCGCCGCAATCCGCGCGATCACAAGATCCCTGCCCAGTCGCTGCCTTCGTAGAGAACCGCTGATCTGCCATAAGGCCGCAAAAAGCGTACGGCTCGAAATCATCGGACCACAGGACAGCCAGCATCGCCTTTAAGCGGGTTCGGTAATTCAGCCTGTTGGCACGCAACGGACCACCTTTCCTGACCAAGGCATCCTTCGGCATCCGGCGGTCGCCCCTATCCAGCACCATCACGAACGGCAGGTTTCCGATATCGCCAAGCACCCGTTCCTGTGCGGCGTCCGGTCGCCTTGGCCTTCGCGACGACGGTTTCAATGCCGACGGAGATTGCCTCCAAGGTGGTGACAAACCTGCTAGAATGGATCATAGAATATTACTTGACGGTCTCGCCTCGGCGGACATCCGTTGTCTGCCCCTCTGGACTTTCAAACGGAGGAAGATCGGTTTTCCGTCAACAAGAATTCTCGAATTCTCGCGACATCCCGACGCAAGGACAAACCGCGCGGTGTATCTTAAGGCTTTGGCTGATAGTTTCCCGAAATCCGCTGACATTTTCGATCGAAAGGCACAGTGATGTACGATCAGGCCGATGGTTCGGCGCCATTCGTCGATGACGACCAGACGGAACGCGTCACGCGGCCCGCAATGCTGCGCGGCTGGCGGCGACGGTGCCCCGGATGTGGCGCGGGTCCGATGTTCAAGGGTTATCTGAAGGTTCGCAATCATTGTCCCGTCTGTTCCGAAACCCTGCACCATCACAGGGCGGATGATGGGCCGGCCTATCTGACCATCCTTCTTGTCGGACATGTCATGGCACCGTTGATGCACATCACCTTCACAACTTTCCGTCCCGAACCTCTGATCATGGCGACCGGATTTTCGATAGGTTGCGTCGCCCTTTCTCTTTATCTCCTGCCAAGACTGAAAGGCGCGATGATCGGCTATCAATGGTCGCGTCGGATGTACGGCTTCTGATCCGGGTCATCCGCAGTGGCAAACGCCATGACACTGGACAAGACTTCCATCCGTGACGCCGCGACACTAATATTGGTGCGTGATCCGTGCAGTGCCGACGCATCGGTGTTGATGGGTCAGCGTCATCCGCTGGCCGCGTTCATGCCCAGCAAATTCGTGTTCCCGGGCGGAGCCGTCGATCCATCGGACAAGGATGTTCCGGTCGCACAACCGATCAACGACGTCTGCCTCGCACGGTTGGCTGAGAATAATCATCGCATCGCGCCCACGGCTGTTGTCGCTGCCGCGATCAGGGAATTGTGGGAAGAAACCGGGTTGATCCTTGGTCAGGCAAAAACCTGGCCGCAGATCCCGCCAGAACCTTGGGCGGGATTTGCGGCAACTGGCCATCTGCCATCCCCCGATGGCCTGAGGTTCATTTTTCGTGCCATAACACCGCCCGGTCGCCCTCGCCGTTTTGACGCGCGGTTCTTTCTGGCAAATGCGACAGCTGTCTGCGGAGATCTCGATGATTTCAGCCTTGCGTCCGATGAGCTTTCAAATCTGCGTTGGATACCGTTGAGGGAGGTTCGCAAGTTCGACCTTCCATTCATTACCGAGGTGGTGCTTGCAGAAGTGGCCGCCCGCCTGCCTGACCTCGATGCACCCGATACGGTCCCGTTCTTTCGAAACGATGACGAACAAGCCCTGTTCCTGCGCCTCGGTCGTGGCGTGCTATAGCGACAGGACAAGAAGGGTGACCGACAACAAAAGCAGTGCCATGCCAAAAACCTCTCGCAGGGTCATCTTTTCGCGGAACACGACGATGGACACGGCAAGGGAAAACAGCAATTCGACCTGTCCCAAGGCATTTACATATGCGGCATTCTGCAACGTGAAAGCCACGAACCAGCAGAACGACCCAACCATCGAAGTCAGCCCCACCAGACCCGCAACCCGCCAGGCGCCCGTCACCTGATAAATCTGACCGGGCTCCCGGAATCGCAACCAGATCGCCATGGCAGCAGTCTGGCAGGCAGTGACGATGGCCAGCGTGAATCCGGCACGCAGCACGACATCGCCGCTGTCCAGGGCAAGCGAGGCGCCACGGTACCCGACGGCGGAAAATGCAAAACAGACGCCCGAAGACAGACCGAGGGCCGAGGCACGGTTCAAAAGCCGACGGTGCCAACGCCCCTTGATGCCCGGCATGTCGGATAGGAAAAGCACACCGAGAAACCCGATGCCAATCGCAAGAGCGCCGCGGAGCGACACGCTTTCGTCCAGAACGATTGTCGAAACGATGGCGGTCTGCACGACTTCGGTCTTTTTGAACGTGATGCCGACAGCAAAGTTTCGGTGTGAAAACAAAGCGACAACGCACATCGTCGCGAGTATCTGCGTCGCCCCGCCAATCAGTGCAAAAGCCCAGAAACGGCTGTTCGTGCCTGGCATCTGCTGTTCGCTCACCGCCAGATAGATCAGGACCGCGACCGCCACGAGCGGTGCCGAGAACAGAAAGCGGGCAAACGTTGCACCGCCGGTGGACAAGCCAATGACGCGGAGTTGCTTTTGCACCATGAATCGCAAGGTCTGGACGAATGCGGCGCAGATGGTGACAGGGATCCAGACGTCCATATTGCGCTCTTGTCACGTCGGGCTGTCTATCGCCAGAACGTTTGGACTGGTCGGGCCGATAATCGGCCCCTACAGCAGTTCACCGGTGCCGCAAACTGATGTCAGAACGATCGGAGGGGATATTCAAGACCCATCGCGGCATCATGGTCTCGTGCGTTGAACGGATAAGTTGCTTTTCAAATGACCTGACAGCTCGGCATCAAGATTCGGCTTCTGCAGCCGACATCCCCGGTCCTCGCCGAAAACCGGAAGAGTTCTTTTTCAGCCCGGTGCTCGGCAGATTCCATCAGATCCAAGCGCTCGCTACGTTCTGCTCGACCGAATCCAACCCGGAAGATCCGTCA
>JBGTLJ010000242.1:0-3377 GCA_041744175.1 Oceaniglobus sp.
CGCCTCGGCGACGGGGGCGCGGGTAAAGGGGCCATCATCATCCGAACCCGCCCGCGCCTCCGGCGCCTCTGGCGGTGCATCCTCTTCGGAAACGGGCGGGGGCGCCGGTATCTCGGGATTCGCCATCATGTCCTCGAGGCGCTGCTGCAGCGTGGCGCGGAACCGGGCCATGTTGCCGTCGAAATCGAACGTGATGTGCAGCGACACGCCGTCGAAGATGTCTTCGCAATCCAGATGAACCGTGACACCGTCGGTGCCGGTGATCTCGACCAGCGCATCCTGCAGCACCGATACCACATGGCGGCGTGCCTCGGCCTGCTGGCTCAGCGTCAGCGTCTGGTTGTGGATGTTGGCCATTGCCTCGATCGCGTCCATGGCGGTCTCCTATGCTTTTGCGGATGATGTGGCGGCGTCCTGCAACAGACCGGCGCGCCATGCGAAGAAATCGGCCAGCCGGTGGCGCAGATCGAGGATCGCCATGTTGTGATCCTCGCGGGTGTGGGCGCGCGGGCTCAGCGGCGCATCCGGCTCGCAGAAGAACCGCAGCTGCACGGCGGCCTTGTAGATCGGGCCCAGCCATTGGTGCGCGTGATCCACCCCGTCCAGTGCATCCATCCCGATGGCCATGAACATCTGCGCGTTCTGCCCCGGGAACGGGCCGATCAGCGCGGCCGCCAGCGCCTGGACGAACAGCTGCTCGTCGGCGGTCAGGCTGGGGCGCAGCGGATCACCCATAGATGTCCACCCGACCGGCATCGACGGGATCGGGCTGCACCGCGATCACGACGGCATGGTGCAGATCGCCGCCCAGCCGCACCAGATCGTCGGCCCCGCCGTGGATCTGGTATTGCGTGGCAAAGGCGCTGACCGCGCGAAACAGCGGATCGTCGCGGCCCAGCTCCTGCTCGGCGCGGGCCTGCAGATCGTCGACGTCCATCGCGTCCAGCTGGCCGCACTTGGCCTTCAGGGCGACCGATGCGGCCGACAGGCCGATGGACACGCGGGCGTGATACATCATGCCACCCCCGGCAGAATGGAAAAGGACCCCGGGCAGGGACATGGTCCGCAGCCCGGGGCCAAGGGCGCTGGCCCGGGAGGAGGTGGGCACAGCGCATCACCGGCGCGGGATATGGCGACCGGTGAATGCGGGGAATCGTTGCGGGGGATGGCGCGCTGCGCTCTGGTGGTGCGCAGCGGTTGCAAACACAGTGAAAGGATGGATGGAATGGTGGACAACGAAGCGCGGGCGGCGATCACGCAGCTGCAAAAGGACCTCGATGAGGAATGCGCGCATTCGCTGGCGCTGCGCTCTGCGTTGCTCACCCTCGTCAACGCCGTCGCCCGGAACGATCTGCGCGATATTCCGAAGGAAATGGATGACGCGGCGGATTTGATGCGCAGATCGGAATACCGGGTACGCGAACAGGTCGCCGAAAAGATCGAAAACCTCTCGGTTGAGATCACGAATTCGCTCAAGAGGCACCGCCCCGGTCTTTTCGGGTGACGCTCCGCACGATGGCATCCATCACGTCTTCAATGCCACGCTGGCGGCCCGGGACGCCAAAGCCGGGGCGGTGATCGATGGCGGCCAGCACCTTCTGCCGCGCGTTCGCCAGATCGACGTTCGCAGCGGTCAGGGCATCGATGTGGACTTTGGCGCAGGCCGTCAGCTCGGCCATGCCCTTGTGTTCCGCAAGTGGCACCGCCACCATGCCCGGCCGCAACCGCCGATAGATCCTGTCGATGATGTTCATTCCGCTGCAACTTTCGCGCTGGGGTTGTAAGCCCGGACATGGCCTTGAATGCCGGGGGCGGGCGTCCGACGTTCTGACAGGATCGCCTCGATCTCTGACCGCCCCGCGCCGCGGATCAGATGCTCCGCGGTCAGGCCAAGGCCCCGCGCATCGGAATGATCCAGAAGACGGCGCATAAGGCGCGCGCTGGGAATATCCCCGGCCGAATTTAGTTTGGAACCACGCTTCCAGTGGAACGGGGCCTTCGAACTGAGCCCACATATCTCGGCAATATGCGAGATTGGGCCCAGAAGGGTTTCGACAACCGCAAGGGGTGTGAGGTGCTGTACCATGCTCTATGGTATAGCGTGATCATACCTCACCTTGTCAATCAGCAACGTGCGATATTCGCTCTTTTTCGTGAGGTGTGCACCATTTACTCAACTTACATGGACACACAATGGTTTAAGACAAAGCTCAAGTTGGTGGGTGTCACAACACAGGCGCTCGCCGAGGAGCTGGGCCGCGACCGTGCGGTGGTATCGCGCATAATAAATGGCAAACAGGTTCCGACATTCGATCAAGTGACACGAATGTCGAGGATAATCTCGGTTCCAATGGACGAAATGCTTGTCAGGACCGGCCTCGCCGAACAAGGACAGACCGGCCATTGTAACCCCGGATTTTCAGAGGGCGATGCCGCTGCCTACCTGCCCCCACCATCTGTCAAGGATAAGGTGGAAGAACAGGCGCGAAACTTTGGGGGCGGCGCGCCGGGCGTCGACGTCTGGAACGTAAAGACCGATGCCCTGACCCTTATGGGGTTTATGCCCGGCGACTTAATCCTCGTCGACAGTCGTATTGCAGACCGGCCCAAGCGCGGCGATGTCGTTGTCGCTCAGGTAAGCGATTGGAATACCGGCTCGGCGACCACGGTCCTGCGCCGCTTTGAACCGCCGGTTCTGGTCGCTGCCTCGATGAACCCCGCAACGTACGCTATCCACGTGGTCGACGGCAACAACGTCGCCATACGGGGCATCGTGATTGCCAGTTGGAGGGCCTGATGGTCATTTATGATAACGAGCTGTTTTGCGTCACCAATGGGATCGTTCGATCATTGAGGGTTATCGACAAGCGCAGCGGTGCCACGATCAAACCTATACCCGAGGAGATGGCGCTGGCTCTTGGTATATGGGTCAAGTTGCAGAAACTGAAGTTTACCAGCCCTTCGGCCAGGCGTTATGCTGAGCACGCCCTAATGCACGACTTTGGCGAACGGACCATTTTTCCTGGAGAAGTGAATTCGCCGCTCTGGCTCTCAATGGATCAGAGCTTGGCCGCTGAAGACTACCGCACGCAAGGCGAGATGGTTGCCTTTATGAAGCAGAACTGATCGCGAACCTCACGCTTTTGTTCATTCATCTCACGTTTTGACTTGACACCTCACGGTGTACACCTCTAACTCTTGTGTGAATACCACACAGGAGCGAGACATGAGTGTTCACAAGATCGCCGGGGCCCGGCCGGAACCCGACAAGCACAACAGCCCCGAAACCGCCATGCGCGCCATCATCGCGCGTCAGGACGACCGCATCGATCTGGCCTATCGCCGGGGCGATGCCGCGCTTTACGCCGACGCGCGGC
>JBGTLJ010000243.1:0-3072 GCA_041744175.1 Oceaniglobus sp.
CAAGCCCACCGCCCGAATTCCCATGGCGACAAACGACCCGCCAGGCCCGACCCCGCAATGTCCCGCCCAAGCGCTCCTCCGACGCCAGGCCACGCCACACGTCACCAAAACGCACCGCGTGGCGGAAGGGAAAACTGCATCCTCGCCGTCATCTGACAATTTCGCCCAGGGAAGTTGGACCTGTGTCCGATACCCTGCGTCCATCGGGAATCTTTTGTCAGGTGACGAACACTGGCGATACTTCGCTCGCATGGCACAAGAATTGATCCCAAGGCGTCTGATTTCACGCTTGGTTTCGTGGATACGATGCAGCCCGAAGATGCGGCGGAAGTGCTGATGCTGACCCAGATGGCAGCGACGCATCTGGCGGTGATGATGCTGGCGCGGCAACTGAACCACGTCGAGAACATTCCTCAGAAGGACTGTGCCGAAAAGGCGTTGAACAAGACTGCCCGCACATTCGCGGCGCAGATGGATACACTGAAACGATATCGCTCGAAGGGGCAACAGACGGTGCGGGTGGAGCGCGTGACGGTGGAGAGCGGCGGGCAGGCCATCGTTGGGAACGTGGAGACCGGGGGGAGGGGCCGTGAAGAAAAGTGACGGCGACCCCATGCACGCGGCAAATGCCGCGCCCCGATGCAAAGCCAGATCCAAACGAACCGGACAACCTTGCCGCGCCCCTGCCGTGTCTGGATGGGCGGTCTGCCGAATGCACGGGGCAAGGGGTGGTGCTCGACGTGGGCCAGCGAACCCGAACTGGAAGCATGGCGCGCGAAGCGGAAGGGCGATAGCGACGCGCAGGCTGGTGAACGAACTTGGTCGTGAATTCCGCAAGCTGGCAAATTCGCTGTCCCAGCCACTAGAACCATGACCGACCATCACGGCGCGCAAGGGGGATAATTGCGGGGATAGGCCGAACCCCATCGGGGCTTAATCCATTACAATCAGTACTTTGAGAGATTTGTATGGTGCCGCATGAGGGACTCGAACCCCCGACCCATCGCTTACGAAGCGATTGCTCTACCATCTGAGCTAATGCGGCGCGACTGTGCGTCTAATGCCTCGGCGCACGCTTCGCAAGATCCCTGTTGCCCGCGGGCGTGACTGCGCGACCCCCGGGCACAACCCACGCACCGCGCCTAACGTGCCTCCGCATCGCGATTCTGCGGCGGCACGTCGGGCTCGGGCGCGATCTCCGCATCCTCCGGTCCCGCGGGAACCACACTTGGGCCGACCTCCGGCACAATCTCAGGCGTGCCTTCCGGGCCTGCCCCTGACACGCGCGGATCGCCCGGCGCCTCTGACTCAGCCGACACATTGGTGTCCTGTGGCGGTGGAGCGGGCTGTTCGATCTGCCCGACGATCAGCGGCAGCATCTCGGTGCTGACCGGCATCGCGACCTCACCCGCCCGGGGCACCGTCCAGGCCAGCGTGTCGAACGCGCCGCAACTGTCACAGACCGGGCCCCAGTGGGCATGGATCGTATGACAGTTGTCGCACACCCATTGCGGCCCGCGCGACACGCTCAGGGCCCGGGTCAGCCAGCCACGCACGATGGCATCGTCCGCCCCCTCGCCGCGTTCGATGGCCGCCATGATCGTGACCGACCGCGCCGTGGGATCGGCGGTGGCCAGATCGCCCAGCGCGCGCCGGGCCGCCGGAAAATTCTCGTCGGCGATGTTCAGTTCGGCCAGCAGCATGCGGGTTTCGGGGTGATCGGGCTTGATCCGGGTCAGCACCGTAAACCGCTTGATCCGCTCGTACGGGGTTTCGCTCGGGTTGATGTCGGCAAAGGCGGCGGCAAGATCGGGATGCGGCTGCGCCTCCCATGCCTTGCGCAGCACGCGTGTCGCATATTTCGGCTGGCCGTTCTGGGTATAGCCGCGTGCCGCCATGGCCGCTGCGGGAATCAGATCGGGCGACAGCCGGTTTGCCTCGATCGCCGCCTCGCGCGCCTCGATGGTCTTGCCCTCGTCCAGCACGTCTTTCGCCTCTGACAGGGCTAGAACCGCATCGCGCCGCTTGTGCACATCGCGCGGCAGGGTGCCGTATTTCAGCTTGGCCCCCAGCGTCCTGCGCGCCCCCGACCAGTCGTGCTGACCGGCCTGCAACTGCAACAGCAGATCCTGTGTCTCGCCGTGCTTCGGTTTAAGGGCAAACGCCTTCTCGGCCAGCTTGCGCGCGGTGTCGGTGTCGCCCTCGGCCAGTTTCTGACCCAACAGCCCGCGCACCCCGACGAACCGGGTCCGGTCATCCACCAGCAGCGCCTTGTAGACCTTTTCCGCCCGCCGCCTGTCGCCCATCATCTCGGCCGCCTGCGCCGCCACCAGATTTGTCAGCTGAGGACGGTGAAGGTATCTCTCGGCGCGCTCGGCCTTGGCAAGCGCCACCTTTCCCTCGCCCGACGCAAGCGCAAGCATCCCGTCCGAAAGAGCGTCGAATCCCTTGCGCTCGCGGTTGCGGTCGAAATACCGTGAAACTGCCGTCTCGTCGCCGTTCAGGAACCGGATCAGCGCCACCAGCAAACCGACCAGCTTGATCAGCAGCCAGACTGCCAGCACCAAAAGCAGCGCCGCAACGACAAGCTGAAGGGGCCCGAGGGTGAATTCGACATTCGCAATCGACACCACAACGCTGCCGCTGGCTTCCATCAGCAGTTCGGCACCCAGCGCCAGCGCGGCGATGATGCAGATGAACAGGACGATCTTGAGAAGGGACCAAAGCATCTAAATCGTCCTCAGTTGCTGGTGTGTGCAGCGGCAAAGTCCGCCAGTGCCGATGTCGCCGCAAGCCGTGTCTCGGCCCGGCCGGACCAGCGCGACAATGCTGCCCGCCCCGCGTCGGGCAGGGCTTCGATCTCGACCAGCGCTGTCGCCAGATCGCCGTCGTTCACTGCCGCCTCGGCGCGTGACAGGATCGCGTCGGGGTCGCTCCCCTCTTGCGCATCCAGCGACCGTGCCCCGGTCTGAGCGCGGATGAACGCCCCGAGCCGGGCCGCCGGGCTGCCTCCCGTCGTCTCACGGATCGACGCCGACAGCGCCTCGCGCGCCGCCGGGGGAAACGCGCGTT
>JBGTLJ010000244.1:0-4569 GCA_041744175.1 Oceaniglobus sp.
GGCCCTGGCGGTCGGCAGTTCGATGCCGCCCCCGCCCCGGCAGCCGTCCTGCCGACGATCCGCGCGGCGGTGGGGCCGGATTATCCGCTGATTGCCGACGGCGCAGTGCGCTCGGGAACCGACATCCTGCGGCTGCTGAGCCTTGGTGCGGATTTCGTGATGCTGGGACGCGCACCGCACTGGGGCATCGCGGCGTTCGGGGCGGCGGGCGCGGATCATGTGGTCCACATCTTGCGGGCCGGGATCACGGCGGACATGGGCCAGCTTGGCTGGTCGTGCCTTGCCGACAGGACGACGCCGTAGTCCCCGCTGGGCGCCCCGGTAAATACCAAAATACCTCTTTCGCCGGTATGACGACACGGTATGCTGCACCTGCAAAATGATGGGAACAGCGCAGTCATGGCCGATTTCAAGAAGATCCTGATCGCCAACCGGGGCGAAATCGCCATCCGCGTCATGCGCGCCGCCAACGAACTGGGCAAGCGGACGGTGGCCGTCTATGCCGAAGAGGACAAGCTGTGCCTGCACCGCTTCAAGGCGGACGAGGCCTATCGCATCGGCGAGGGGATGGGCCCCGTCGCTGCCTATCTGTCGATCGAAGAAATCATCCGCGTGGCCAAGATGGCGGGCGCCGACGCGATCCACCCGGGCTATGGCCTGCTGTCTGAGAACCCCGCCTTCGTGGATGCCTGCACCGACAACGGCATCGCGTTCATCGGGCCGCGCGCCGAAACCATGCGCCAGCTTGGCGACAAGGCCAGCGCGCGCCGCGTCGCCATCGAGGCGGGGGTGCCGGTGATCCCAGCGACCGAAGTGCTGGGAGACGACATGAAGAAAATCGCCGCGCAGGCGGAAGAGGTCGGCTATCCGCTGATGCTCAAGGCGTCCTGGGGTGGCGGCGGCCGGGGGATGCGCCCGATCAACGGCCCCGAAGAGCTTGAGGAAAAGGTCCGCGAGGGCCGCCGCGAGGCGGAATCCGCATTCGGCAACGGCGAGGGGTATCTTGAAAAGATGATCCTGCGCGCCCGTCACGTAGAGGTGCAGATCCTCGGCGACCGGCACGGCGCGATCTATCACCTGTGGGAACGCGACTGTTCGGTGCAGCGGCGCAACCAGAAGGTCGTCGAACGCGCCCCCGCCCCGTATCTGTCGGCTGCGCAACGCGAAAAGCTCTGCGGGTTGGGAAAGAAGATCTGCGAACACGTCAGTTACGAATGCGCCGGCACCGTGGAATTCCTGATGGATATGGAAACCGGCGAATTCTTTTTCATCGAGGTCAATCCCCGCGTTCAGGTGGAGCACACCGTCACCGAAGAAGTCACCGGCATCGACATCGTACGCGCCCAGATCCTGATCGCCGAGGGGAAATCCCTGGTCGAGGCGACAGGCACCGCGTCGCAATACGACGTGGTGCTGCGCGGCCACGCGATCCAGTGCCGCATCACAACCGAGGATCCGCAAAACAACTTCATTCCCGACTACGGCCGCATCACCACGTATCGCTCGGCCACGGGCATGGGGATACGGCTTGACGGCGGCACGGCCTATAGCGGCGCGGTGATCACCCGCTACTATGACAGCCTGCTGGAAAAGGTCACCGCCTGGGCGCCGACGCCAGAAGCCGCGATCGCGCGCATCGACCGCGCGCTGCGCGAATTCCGCATCCGGGGCGTCAGCACCAACATCGCCTTTGTCGAGAACCTGCTGAAGCACCCGACGTTCCTGAACAACGAATACCACACGAAATTCATCGACCAGACACCTGAGCTGTTCGATTTCAAGAAACGCCGCGACCGCGCCACCAAGATCCTCACCTACATCGCCGATGTCACGGTAAACGGGCATCCGGAAACCGCGGGCCGCCCGAAACCGCCCGCCGATATCAAGAACCCCCGGGCGCCCCGGCTCTACACCGATCAGCCGACACCGGGCACCCGGCAGATCCTCGATGAATTCGGCCCCGCCGCGGTGGCCGACTGGATGGCCGAACAGCCCCAGCTATTGATCACCGACACCACCATGCGCGACGGGCACCAGTCGCTTCTGGCGACGCGGATGCGCAGCATCGACATGATCAAAGCCGCGCCCGCCTATGCCGCCAACATGCCGCAGCTGTTCAGCGTCGAATGCTGGGGCGGCGCCACGTTCGACGTCGCATATCGCTTTCTCCAGGAATGCCCCTGGCAACGCCTGCGCGACATCCGCGCCGCGATGCCCAACCTGATGACCCAGATGCTTTTGCGCGCCTCCAACGGTGTCGGCTATACCAATTATCCCGACAACGTCGTGCAAAGCTTCATCGCCCAGGCGGCAACGTCCGGCGTCGATGTGTTCCGGGTGTTCGACAGCCTGAACTGGGTCGAGAACATGCGCGTGGCGATGGACGCCGTGATCGCCGCCAACAAGATCTGCGAAGGCACGATCTGTTTCACCGGCGATCTGCTGAACCCCGACCGCTCGAAATACGACCTCAAATACTACGTCGGCATGGGCAAGGAGCTGAAGGCGGCGGGGGCCCATGTGCTGGGGCTCAAGGACATGGCGGGCCTTCTGAAACCGGTTTCCGCCACCATGCTGATCCGCGCGCTGAAGCAAGAGGTCGGCCTGCCGATCCACTTCCACACCCACGACACCGCCGGCATCGCCTGCGCGACGATCCTCGCTGCGGCAGAGGCAGGGGTCGACGCCGTGGATTGCGCGATGGATTCGCTTTCGGGCAACACCAGCCAGGCCACGCTGGGCACGATCGTCGAGGCGCTTGCTCACACCGACCGCGAAACCGGGCTCGACATCGCGGCGGTGCGCGAGATGTCGAACTATTTCGAAGCGGTGCGCGCCCATTACGCGGCGTTCGAATCCGGCATGCAGGCCCCGGCATCAGAGGTCTATCTGCACGAGATGCCGGGCGGCCAGTTCACCAACCTCAAGTCCCAGGCGCGCGGGCTGGGGCTTGAGGACCGCTGGCACGAGGTGGCCCAGACCTATGCCGACGTGAACGCGATGTTCGGCGACATCGTCAAGGTCACGCCGTCCAGCAAGGTCGTGGGCGACATGGCGCTGATGATGGTGTCCCAGGGCCTGACCCGCGACCAGGTCGAGGATCCGGCGGTGGACGTGTCGTTTCCCGACAGCGTCGTCGACATGATGCGCGGCGCGCTCGGTCAGCCCCCGGGCGGCTGGCCCAAGGCGATCAGCAAGAAGATCCTGAAGGACGAAAAGCCGTTTCTCGACCGCCCGGGCAAGCACCTCAAACCCGTCGATCTGGACGCCGCCCGCGCCGAGGCGGCCAGGGCCGTCGGGCAGGACGTCGAGATCGACGACGAGGATCTGAACGGCTATCTGATGTACCCCAAGGTCTATGTGGATTATCGCCGCCGCAACCTCGAATACGGGCCGGTGCGCACCCTGCCGACACATACGTTCTTTTACGGCATGGAATCCGGCGAGCAGATCACCGCCGAGATCGATCCCGGCAAGACGCTGGAAATCCGCTGTCAGGCGGTCGGTGAAACCAACGACGAGGGCGAGGCGAAGGTGTTCTTCGAACTCAACGGCCAGCCCCGGCTGATCCGCGTGCCAGACCGCCGGGCGGCCGCCGCCACCGCGGCCCGCCCCAAGGCCGAACCGGGCAATCCAGCCCATCTCGGCGCGCCGATGCCCGGCGTCGTGGCGACGGTGGCCGCGCAGGCGGGCAAGACGGTGTCGGTGGGTGACCTGCTGCTGACCATCGAGGCGATGAAGATGGAAACCGGCATCCACGCCGAACGTGACGCAAGGATCAGGGCGGTGCATGTGGCGGCCGGGGCACAGATCGACGCCAAGGATCTGCTGATAGAATACGAGTGAACCGGAAAAACGCCGACGGTCTCAGGTTTTTCCTTGCGGCCGCACCCCGCTGCCTGTAACTGCACATCACCCAAGGATGCGGGCGTAGCTCAGGGGTAGAGCATAACCTTGCCAAGGTTAGGGTCGGGCGTTCGAATCGCCTCGCCCGCTCCAGTTTGGTCCTGCAATTTCAGGCAGATATGAAGCGCCCCCCGGGGCGCTTTTTTCTTTGCCGTCCCTGCCGAAAATGTGGGGGGAGCAGGAGCAAGCAAATCGGGTCGGATTACAGATACCGCAGCGTAGCATCGGCGCGTGATTCGAGATACATTCGATCATGGTCTCCCGATGCGTTCAGGCAGCGTCCGTCAGCCGGTGTGATTTCCCGGATGGCCTCGGGGCATGATCGGGCGGCGTTCGTCGCGATGCCGGGGATCGGGTCGATCTCCTCCCTGTCGATCCGGGCGAATGCCTCGACCGTCATGGAGCGGCCCGGGGTCTGCCATCCGGCGTTCTGCCCGGACGGCACGGCGCCGATCGGACGCAGGATCGGGGCGTCGTGCGGATGGATCCCGACGACACCGGCGCGGCGCTTCGCTTCCTTGTGAAGGCGCCCGATCGGGGTCGTGGAGTGCGGCCTTGTGCGGTGCCGACGCGGGAAGGACATGCAGGCCGGGACATCGTGCCCACCGGCGTCGACGAGGCCGACGCGGATGCAGCGGTTCACCGACCCTGCGCCGGGTCGCG
>JBGTLJ010000245.1:0-5114 GCA_041744175.1 Oceaniglobus sp.
CAGCGTGCGGGACGGACGGTCCGCGGTTATGTCGATCCGGCCGATCAGCCGATCGCCCTGCAACATTGGAAAGACGTAATAGCCGTATTGGCGCCGCGCGGCGGGGGTGAAGATCTCGATCCGGTAGCGAAAGCCGAGCAGCCGTTCCGCCCGGTGGCGGTCGCGCAGCGCCGGATCGAAGGGGCTGAGCACGCGGATCATCCCGGGTGCCGGCGGCAGGGCATTGGCCTGTCCGATTGTGCCCGGACGTGCGAGGCTGCGCCGCCACGTCCCGTCTGCCGACTGAACGTCGATCTCTTCGATGTCGCCGCGTGCAAGGGCTGTGCGGCACCAGTCGCGGGCATCTTCGGGCGGGATCAGCGCCCAGAACGCCGACAGTTCGCCTGATGTCGCGAAACCGAGCCTGTCGAGGGCGGCGCGGCAGGCCCACTCTATGGTGGCCGCCCTGTCCAGCGGTGCGGTGCAGGGCGGATAGACATTGGCGGCCAGGTCATAGACCTTGCGAAATCCGTCGCGTCGGCAGATCGCAAGATCGCCGCTGCGCCACAGGTATTCCAGCGCGGTCTTGGAAGGATGCCAGTCCCACCAGCCGTCGCCCTTGCCGCCGCCGCCGGTGTCGGCGAAATCGTCCGAACGGCACGGGCCGGTGGCTCGGATCCGTTCGGTGACGGTGGCGAATTCCTTCTCATATCCGGGGCGGCGCGCTCCGGACCATTTGCGTTTCAGGTGCACGGCGTCGCGTTCGAACCGCAACCGCCAGTGCGGCTGAAACGCCATCGGGATTACCGATGCGTCGTGTGTCCAGTGTTCGAACAGGCTGCGGTCGCGTTGCAGAAGCGGTGTCAGATGGGCGGGGCGATAGGATGTGCGCCGCGCGTGCAGGATCATGTGATGCGCCCGTTCGACAGTGCGCACGCTGTCGATCTGCACGAAACCCAAGCGCACGATCAGCGCCATCAGGTCGTCGCCCCGCCCGGACCCCGAAGGCGGATCCATCAGCGCGTGACGATGCAGGAAAAGCCGCCGTGCGGCACGGTTTTCCAGCCGCGGCCGCATCAGCGCCAGCCGATCCGGGGTGCGGCGCCAAGCGGGACCGGGCCCAGGCTTACCTGCCCGTCGGCAAAGGTCAGCGGCGCATCCAGCGTGTCGGCGTCGTCGGCGATCAGCGCAAGGCCGCGTTCGATGAGCGGGGCCATGGCATCCGGTACGATCCCGCCACCGACGGCCATCGCCAGCATCTGTCGCCAGTTCCGTGCGCCCAGTGTGATGCGCCCGGTCGGCATGCCGTTCCCGTCGATCGACAGCGACCCTTCGGCCCGCAGGTCGATCGGCCCCCATGTGGCGCGCGCCGTCTCAAGGTCGATCGACATCAGGTTCGGACGCTTCTGGGCCACGGCAAACCTGTTCCACGGCGAATCGAACGTCAGCACGGCGTCAATCTTCATGGCCTTGAGCGTTTCGGGCAGCCGGGCCCCGGGATCCAGCAGTTCGCGCAGGTCGGCGGTGGGCGAAAGACCGAATGCCTCGAACGCGACGTCATGGGCATTGTCGCGGCCCGCGCTGCGCCGGGTGGCAAGACGTGCCTCGGCCAGCGCGGCGGACCAGCCGGTGTCGCCTGTCAGGGTCATGTCCTCCGTCACGAACGCGGTGTGATCGAGCGTCAGATCGGTGCCGGGCTCGAACACGACGGACCCGCGCATCCGGGTGCTTGCAATATCGATGGTTTCGCGCGGCGTCGTGATCGTCTGGTCGTGCGGAAGCACCGCGATGATGTGGTTCGGGCGATAGCTGAGCGCGAGGATCTGGAACAGCGGCGCGTGCCATCCGATCCCGCTGCGGGGATCGGACAGATTCAGCTCGGTGATTGTGGTGTCGAAGCGGTTGGGAAAGCCTGCGGTGTTCAGCCCCCCGTAGGCGACCGACCATCCCCGGCCCCGGAGGTCGTCGAACCATGCCGCCAGGCCGCGTTCGACCGCCGCCGCACCGATGAACCAAAAGCCGCCCCATCCAAGGGCTGCGATCATCATCGCGGCCAGCAGTTTGCCCATGGCGTTGCCCTTCATGCCGTTTGTTGCCGCTGCTGCCGGTTTCAGTCCCGCCGCTTCGGACCGCGATCCGTTCGGCCCCGCCCCTTTCGCGCAAGGCGTTGGTGGTGTTTACAAGGCGGGCAACGGAAGGACCAGAGCCATGGCGCAGGCAGAGATGTGGGTGTTCGGATACGGATCGCTGATGTGGAACCCGGAGTTTCCCGTCGCCGAGCGCATCATCGCCACCCTGTCCGACCATTCGCGCACGTTCTGCATGCGCTCGATCCACCACCGGGGAAGCGTGGACGAACCGGGGCTGGTGCTGGCGCTGGATCCGGCACCGGGCGCGTCCTGCGTCGGTCTCGCGTTCCGGGTCGCCCCGGGCGCCGAGGCGGCGACGCTGGCCGAATTGAGGGCACGCGAGCTTGTGTCATCGGCCTATGTCGAGCACGAGCTGGACGTGCGGCTGGCGGACGGCAGGATCGTCGCCGCGCTGGCCTATGTGGTGGACACCGTGCACGATCAGTATTGCGGCGGCATGGCGCTGGAGGATCAGGCGCAGATCATCGCCGGGGCAATCGGTGGGCGCGGTCCGAATACGGAATACCTGTTCAACACGGTGCGCCATCTGCACGATGTGGGAATACCCGATCCGGAGCTAGAATGGCTGGATGTCCGTGTGCGCGAAATCCTCACCCTGCGCTAGTCTTCAAGGGTGATTGGACTTTTCCACAGCCCTGCCTATGCTGCGCTGCGATATTGTGAAGACAGGGCAGCAAGATGGCGTTGAAGGCGGATCGACGGGTCAGGGCGCAGTTTACCCAGCCGGTACGCCAGATCACGCTGATGGTGATCGTGCTGGCGCTGGTGGCGGTCGGCGGATATGTGGCGTTTCCCAGCGTGGCGCCGGTGTTCCTGGCCAACCTGTGGCTCAACGGGTTCATTGCACTGGTGTTTCTTTTCGGCATTGCCGCCTGTTTCTGGCAGGTGGCGCAGCTGTCCCAGTCGGTCAACTGGATCGAGGGATTCGTGGCGGAAAATCCCGGTCATGAATTCGTCAAGGCTCCGCGTCTGCTGGCGCCCCTTGCGGCGCTGCTGCGCTCGCGCGGGCGGCAGATGCAGATTTCGGCAAGCTCATCGCGGTCGATCCAGGATTCCGTCGCCATCCGGATCGACGAGGCACGCGACATCACGCGCTATATCGTCAGCCTGCTGATCTTCCTTGGCCTCTTGGGCACCTTCTATGGACTTGCAACCACGGTTCCGGCGATCGTCGAGACCATCCGAGGCCTTGCCCCGACCGAAGGCGAGGACGGGATGCAGGTCTTTGCCCGGCTGATGAGCGGGCTGGAGGCCCAGCTTGGCGGCATGGGTGTCGCGTTTTCGTCATCGCTCCTGGGGCTTGCGGGATCGCTGGTCGTCGGCCTGCTGGAGCTGTTCGCCAGCCACGGCCAGAACCGGTTCTACCGCGAACTTGAGGAATGGCTGTCCAGCATCACCCGCCTTGGCTATGCGGGGTCCGGAGACGGCGAGGGACAGGGCGAGGCGGGGGCGGTCGCCGGCGTGCTGGATCACATGTCCCTGCAGATGGATCAGATGCACGCGATCTTCGCCGATGCCGAGATCAGCCGCGCGGTGGTGGACGACAGGCTGGGCGATCTGGCCGCGTCGATCGAGCGCATGACACAGCGCATGAATGCCGACGGCGCGGTGGACAAGGCGCTGGAGCGGGTCGCGCAGGGTCAGGACCGGCTTGCCGAAGCACTGGAGGCGCAGGCCGAACAGGGGGGCGGCGCGATGGACGCCGAAAGCCGGATGCGTTTGCGTTCGATCGACGTGCAGCTTCTGCGCCTGCTGGAAGAGCTGGCCGCAGGGCGTCAGGAATCGACGGCCGAATTGCGCGCCGACATCAAGGCGCTGGTGCGTGCGGTGCGCGGTCAGCCGAGGATCGACACCCCTCAGACCAGCAGTTCGCGGGGCTGACCGATGGCCCTGACGCGGCGTGCCACCCAACGGGTTTCCAGCAGCATCTGGCCGGGTTTCGTCGATGCGATGACCGCTCTTTTGCTGGTGATGATGTTCTTGCTGACGATCTTCATGGTTGTTCAGTTCGTCCTTCGCGAAGAGATTTCGGGTCAGGAGAACCGGATCGACCAGCAGGAGAACGAGCTGGATTCGCTGAGCAGCGAGGTGTCCAGCCTTGCCCGCCTGCTGGGGGCAGAAAAACGGCGGACCGAGGATCTTGCAGCGGAAAACAGCAGTCTGCTGGCCGATCTTGAAACGGCGACAGAGCAGGGCGAGCAGCGGGATGCAGTGATCGCGCGCCTGACGTTGCAGACCCGGGACCAGGGCACGCGGATCGCCAATTTCGAAAGCCGGGTGGCATCGCTTCTGGCCGAACGGGACACGGCACTTGCCGTCGGCGCGGCACTGGACGCTTCGGTGAAGGAGCTTGAGGATGCGCGCCGCGTGCTGATCAGTGAAAGCGAACAGGTGCAGCTTGCGCTTGCCCGGGCCCGCGAAGAGATCGACGCGCAGGTGGAACAGGCGCGCCTTGCCGCCGCCCGCCGTGAGGCGCTGGATGCGATGACGGCAGATCTGCGTGCGCAGCTTGCGGATCGTGACGATGCACTGGCAGGGGTCAGTGCGGAACTGGACGACGCCAGCGCACAGCTGAGCGCCCAGGAGCAGGCAAGGATCGCCGACGCGGCAGCGGCCGAGGCTCTGCGTGAGAGGTTGCGCAATTCGGACAGCGAACTGACGGCGATGACCCTAGCGCTGGAACGCGAGCGGGCCGAGGCCGAGGAAACGCTGACCCTGCTGGCAGCCGCCCAGACGGCGGAGAAGGATCTGGATGCCCGCCTTGCCGCCGCGATCCTGGCGAGGGATGCTGCGACCGGATCGATTGCGACCCTGGAGCAGGACAGCGCCGATCTGAACCGGCGGCTCGCTCTGGCGCTGCTGACCCGCGACAAGTCGGATGCCGAGGTCGCGGCGCTGCAGATCGAGCTGGATCAGGCGGAAACGGATCGCGCGGCCCTGAACGAAAAACTGGCGGCGGCGCTGCTGGATGACACCGCCCGGGAC
>JBGTLJ010000246.1:0-8261 GCA_041744175.1 Oceaniglobus sp.
CGTTCGCCTTCGGTCTGCTCTTTCGGTGTCCCGATCAGCATCTGTCGTCCCCCTGTTGTGTCATACGTGCCAAAGGTGCGGCCACATTCCTGCGACCGCACCTTTGGTTTGGCAACCAGCTAGCGTCAAGCGCCGGCTTACTTTTTCTTCTTGATTTCGTCGACCGCGTCGGAAACCTGGCCCTTGACCTGCTCATAGGCCTGTTCGTTCGCCGCGCGCGTGGCATCGGCCAGTTTCTTCATCATCGTCAGCGCCTCTTCCACCGCCTCGTTCATCGCGGTGGTCTTTGCCTTGAGCGTGTCCGGCCCGACGTTGTCCTCGGCCCACTGGTACTGTTCACGCACGGCATGGGTCATGCGGCCGAACACCTCCATCTGCTTGTCGAGCATGTCCTTGTAAGCCTCGGCGGCGGACCTGTTGGCCTCTTGCAGCGCCTCGAAATTGCGCTGGTTGGCCTTGACGATGCCGTCCATGTCGAACGTCTGGGACTGCTGCGGCTGGAACATGGCGAACATGTTCTGCGGCTGGAACATCTTGGACATCTCGGCGGGATCGAATGCCTTGAACATCTCGGTCATGTCGAACGGGTTCTTCTGGGCCATTTCCGGCTCCTCCTAGTGGCGTTTCTTCGGGGGCATCAGATCGGTGATCGTGCCCTCGAACATCTCGGCGGCGAAGTTCACCGTTTCGCTGAGGGTCGGATGCGGGTGGATCGTGCGACCGAGATCGATTGCGTCGCACCCCATTTCGATGGCAAGCGCGACTTCGGCGATGAGGTCGCCCGCGTTGGTGCCGACAATGGCGGCGCCGATCACGCGGTCATCGTCGGGATCGAACAACAGCTTGGTGATGCCTTCCGAGCGGCCGTTGGCCAGGCTCCGGCCAGAGGCGGCCCAGGGAAACACGCCCTTTGCGTATTTGATGTCCTTTGCCTTCGCCTCGGTTTCCGTCACGCCGACCCATGCGACCTCCGGGTCGGTATAGGCGACGGACGGGATCACCCGGGCATCGAAGACGCGCTTGTGCCCCGCTGCGACCTCTGCGGCGACCTTGCCCTCATGCACCGCCTTGTGTGCCAGCATCGGTTGGCCCACCACGTCGCCGATGGCAAAGATGTGCGGCACGCCGGTGCGCATCTGGTTGTCCACGGCGATGAAACCACGGTCGTCCACGACGACACCCGCCATTTCGGCATCCACCAGCTTGCCGTTCGGGCGGCGTCCGACAGAAACCAGCACGCGATCGAATGTCCCGCTCGAGGTTTCGCCCTTTTCGTCCTCGAACGTCACTTTGAGGCCTTTCTTCTGGGCCTCCACATCCGTGACCTTTGTCTTCAGCCTGATTGCCGCCAGACGCTTTTCCATCCGCTTGTGCAGCGGTTTGACGATGTCCTTGTCGCAGCCCGGGATGATCTGATCCATCAGCTCCACCACGGTGACCTCGCTTCCCAGCGCCTCGTAGACCGTGGCCATCTCAAAGCCGATGATGCCGCCGCCCAGCACCAGCAGTTTCTTCGGAATGTCGCGAAGTTCCAACGCACCGGTGGAATCGATTACCCGGTCGTCGTCATAGGGCACGAAAGGCAGTTTGACGGGTTCCGATCCGGCGGCGATGACGCACTGATCAAAGCTGACGGTCTGCGATTTCTCACCCTCGACCGTGATCATGTTGGGGCCGGTGAAGGTGCCGTAGCCCTGCACGATCTGGACCTTGCGCGCCTTGGCAAGACCGGCGAGACCGCCGGTCAGCTGCCCCACCACCCCGTTCTTCCAGCCGCGCAGGGCGTCGATGTCGATCTTTGGCTTGCCGAAGGTCACGCCGTGTCCGCCCATATCCTCGGCTTCGGTGATCGCCTTGGCCGCGTGCAGCAGGGCCTTGGACGGGATGCAGCCGACGTTGAGGCAGACACCGCCGATGGATGGATAGCGTTCGATCATGATCACCGACTTGCCCAGATCGGCGGCCCGGAAGGCGGCTGTATAACCGCCGGGGCCGGAACCGAGCACGACGATATCGGCGTGCAGGTC
Source organism: Oceaniglobus sp. (assembly GCA_041744175.1). GTDB lineage: Bacteria > Pseudomonadota > Alphaproteobacteria > Rhodobacterales > Rhodobacteraceae > Oceaniglobus. The sequence goes on from JBGTLJ010000246.1 coordinate 2,028, forward strand.
GCCCTTGCCCGATGCGCTGCCAGTGGCGGCGACGGTCTTCGGGGCGGACCGTTCCTTGTCGGACGCAGCTTTGCCTGACGAATCCTTTCCGGACTGGACCTTGCCTGACGTGGTTTCGGCGGGGTCGGTGTTGTCAGGCTGGGGCGAGTCCTCGGCACCTGCGCCCTCGAACACCATGATGACGCTGCCCTCGGAAACCTTGTCGCCTTCCTTGACCTTTATTTCCATTATCTTGCCAGCACTTGGCGAAGGAACCTCAAGCGTTGCCTTGTCCGATTCAAGCTCGATCAGCGGATCTTCCTTGGCGACAGTATCGCCGACTGCCACCAAGATGGTGATGACCGGGACGTCCTTGAAATCGCCGATGTCGGGGACCTTGATATCCATGGCGGCCCCCTACAGCATCAGCCGCCGGGCATCGCCCAGCAGGTATTTCAAGTGGGCGCAGAACCGCGCGGCGAGTGCGCCGTCCACGGCCCGATGATCGTAGCTGAGGGACATGGGCAGCATGTTGACGGCATTGAACTTTTCGCCGTCCCAGACCGGCGCCATCTTGCTGCGGGTCAAGCCCAGGATCGCGACCTCCGGGGCGTTGACGATGGGGGTGAACGACGTGCCGCCGATCCCGCCGAGCGACGAGATGGTGAAGGTGGCGCCCTGCATGTCGGGGCCTTTCAGCTTGCCGTCCCGGGCCTGCGCCGACAGATCACCCAATTCCTTCGAGATTTCCACAATTCCCTTGCGGTCGGCGTCCTTGATCACAGGCACCATCAGGCCGTTCGGCGTATCGGCGGCAAAACCGATGTTGTAGTAATCCTTCCTGATCAGCTTGTCGCCGTCGGGATGGATCGACGAGTTGAATTCCCAGTGCTTTTTCAGCGCCGACACCGACGCCTTGACGAGGAACGACAGCAGGGTCACGCGATAACCCTCTGATTTCGCTTCGGTATCCAGTTCCTTGCGATACATGTCCAGCGACGTGATGTCGGCCTCTTCGTTGTGGGTGACATGGGGGATGTTGAGCCACGAGCGGTGCAGTGCCGGGCCCGACAGTTTCTTGATGCGCGACATCTCGATGGTTTCGACGGGGCCGAATTTGGAGAAATCCACCGCCGGGATCGGCGGGATGCCCATGCCGCCCTGCACGGCCCCGCCGCCGGCGGAGGCAGCCGCGGCAGTGGTCTTGAACGATGCGGTGATGTCTTCGCGCAGGATGCGGCCCTTGCGCCCGGACCCGTTGACCCGGTTCAGATCGACCCCGAGGTTGCGGGCAAAAGCCCGGACCGACGGCGATGCATGGGCCTTGGAAAAGCCGCTGTCGGTGACGACGGGTGCGGGCGCGTCGGGCGCGGGGGCCGAGGCACCGTTGCCGGACGACGTGGGCTGCGTCTCCGTCTCGGTCTCGGCCGGCTGCCTTGTCGTTTCTTTTTCCTCCTTGGAATCGGTCTGCGACGGCGCGGATTTGTCGTCCGCACCCGCGCCCTCCAGGAGCAGGATCAACGCGCCCTCGGACACCTTGTCGCCCTCGGACACCTTGATCTCGGCAACCTTGCCGGCCGCCGATGACGGAACCTCCAGCGTCGCCTTGTCGGATTCGAGTTCGATCAGCGGGTCCTCTTTCGCGACGGTGTCGCCCACCGCGACAAGGATACTGATGACGGGGACATCCTTGAAATCGCCGATGTCGGGCACTTTGACTTCCGTGGTCATTGCTGTCTCTCTCCTGATCTTCGGCTCACACCAAGCGTGGGTTCGGCTTGTCGCCGTCGATGTCGTATGCCCTGAGCGCCTTTTCCATGTCGGCCTTGTTCACGGCGTCGAGCTTGTAGAGCTCGACCATGGCGGCGGCGGCAATGTGGTTCGCGTCGACCTCGAAGAACCGGCGCAGGTTGACCCGGCTGTCGGAGCGCCCGAACCCGTCGGTCCCGAGCACCGCGAATGGCTGCTGCACAAAGCCGCGCACCTGTTCGGCGAAATTCTTCATGTAATCGGTCGCAACCACGATGGGCCCCTTTGCCCCCTCCAGCGTCCGGGTGATGTAGGGCACCTTCGGTTCCGACAGCGGGTTCAGCCGGTTCCAGCGGGCGCAGTCCTGACCGTCGCGGGCCAGTTCGTTGAAGCTCGTCGCGCTCCAGATGTCGGCGGTGACACCGAAATCCTCCTTCAGCATCTCGGCGGCCTTCATCGCCTGCACGAGGATCGTGCCGGACCCCATGAGGTTGACATGCTTCTTGCCGGGCTTCTTGACCCTTTCCAGCGCATAGAGACCCTTGATGATCCCCTCCTCGCTGCCCATGGGCATGGCGGGATGGCGATAGTTCTCGTTCATCAGGGTAAGATAGAAATACACATCCTCCTGGTTGCCGTACATCCGCTGCAACCCGTGCTGCACGATCACCGCGACCTCATGGGAAAAGGTCGGATCGTAGCTGATGCAGTTCGGAACGGTGGCGGCCAGGATGTGGGAATGACCGTCCTGGTGCTGCAGCCCCTCGCCGTTCAGGGTGGTGCGCCCTGCCGTGCCGCCGAGCATGAAGCCGCGCGCCCGCATGTCGCCGGCGGCCCAGGCCAGGTCGCCGATCCGCTGGAAGCCGAACATGGAATAATAGATGTAGAACGGCACCATGGGCACGCCGTGGTTGGAATAGGACGTGGCGGCGGCGATCCAGTCGGCCATGGCGCCGGCCTCGTTGATGCCCTCCTGCAGGACCTGACCGTCGGCCATTTCCTTGTAGAACATCATCTGGTCGGCGTCCTCGGGGGTATAGTTCTGGCCCAGCGGGTTGTAGATGCCGACGCTGCGAAACAGCCCCTCCATCCCGAAGGTACGGGATTCGTCGGGCACAATGGGCACGATCCGCTTGCCGATCTTCTTGTCGCGCAACAGGGTCGTGAGGATGCGCACGAAGGCCATGGTGGTGGAAATCTCGCGATCGCCCGTCGATTCCAGCTGTTGCTTGAACGACTCGAGCGGCGGGATCTCCAGCGCCGGGGCCCCGGTGAACCGCTTTGGAAACTCACCCCCCAGGGCCTGGCGCTTGTCGTGCAGATAGGCCTTTTGCGCGTTGTTCAGCGACACGAACGGCGCCTTGCCCAGATCCTCGTCGCTGACCGGGATCTCGAAGCGGTCGCGCATGGCGCGCAACTGTTCCTCGTTGACCTTTTTCTGCTGGTGGGTGGTGTTCATCCCCTCGCCGGCCTTCCCCATCCCGAAGCCCTTGACGGTCTTGACGAGAAGGCAGGTCGGCTGGCCGTCGACCTCTGTCGCGCGTTTGAATGCCGTATAGACCTTGCGCGGATCGTGACCGCCGCGGCGCAGCGCCCAGATCTGGTCGTCGCTCCAGTCCTCGACCAGCGCCGCGGTTTCGGGATACTTGCCAAAGAAATGTTCGCGAATGAACGCGCCGTCCTTGGACTTGAACGTCTGGTAGTCGCCGTCGACAGTTTCGTCCATCAACTGGCGCAACCGGCCAGTGGTGTCCATTTCCAGCAGTTCGTCCCAGCCCCGGCCCCAGAGAACCTTGATGACCTCCCATCCCGCACCGCGGAATTCGCCTTCGAGTTCCTGGACGATCTTGCCGTTGCCGCGCACCGGCCCGTCGAGCCGCTGGAGGTTGCAGTTGACCACGAAAATCAGGTTGTCGAGCTTTTCGCGCGCCGCGAGGGCGATGGCGCCGAGGGATTCGGGTTCGTCCATCTCGCCGTCGCCGAGGAACACCCACACCTTGCGGTCGGCCATGTCGATCAGGCCGCGGTTGTGCATGTATTTCATGAACCGCGCCTGGTAGATCGCCATCAGTGGGCCGAGCCCCATGGAGACGGTGGGAAACTGCCAGTAGTCGGGCATTAGCCAGGGATGCGGGTACGAACTGAGCCCGCCGCCGTCGACCTCGGAGCGGAACAGTTCCATCTGCGCTTCGGTGAAGCGGCCCTCCATGAAGCTGCGCGCATAGATACCGGGCACCACATGGCCCTGGAAGAACACCAGATCGCCGCCGTGGGTCGCGGATTTGGTCCGCCAGAAATGATTGAGCCCGATATCGTACATGCAGGTGGAACTGGCGAAGGACGCGATGTGGCCGCCGTATTCGGAGCTGACCTTGTTGCGGCGCACCACCGTCGCCATGGCGTTCCAGCGGGTGATCCGGCGGATCCGCTTTTCCATCTCGGCGTCGCCGGGAATTTCCAGCAGATCGTCGGCGGGGATCGTGTTCTGATAGGGCGTGGTGGCCGAGAACGGCAGCGTCGCGCCGGCGGCGCGGGCCTGCTGCACCGCCTTGTCGAGCAGGAAATGCGCGCGGTCCGCACCGTCGCGCGCGATCACATCCTCGATGGCCTCCTGCCATTCCTGGGATTCCACGGGGTCGATATCGGGGGTGCCGTCTTTCATGATGCCGGTGTCCTTCCGGAGTTCGTCATTTCAGCGTGCGGCGCCGGTCGCATGGCTGGATGCCTCCGGCGGGAGTATTTTTCACGAAAAAGAAACCCGCTCAGACGACGAACTGCGCGCCGTTCGCGCTGAGCGTCGAGCCCGAGATGAATCCCGCGTCGTCGCTGGCAAGGAACGTCACGCAGCGCGCGATTTCCTCGGGTTCGCCAAGGCGGCCGACGGGGATCTGCGGGATGATCTTTTCGCTCAGCACCTTTTCGTCGATGGCACGCACCATTTCGGTGCCGATATAGCCCGGGCAGATTGCATTGACTGTGATGCCCGCGCGCGCGCCCTCGAGCGCCAGCGCCTTGGTGATCCCGAGATCTCCGGCCTTTGCAGCGGAATAGTTCGCCTGCCCGGCCTGGCCCTTCTGTCCGTTGATCGATGAGATGTTGATGACCCGGCCGAACTTGCGCTCGCGCATTCCGGGCCAGACCGGATGGGTCATGTTGAAGACGCCGCTGAGGTTGGTGTCGATAACCTCGCGCCATTGCTGGGGGGTCATGCGGTGAAACATCGCATCGCGGGTGATGCCGGCGTTGTTGACCAGCACCTCGATCGGGCCCAGCGCCTTTTCCACCTCCGCGATGCCCGCGACACAGGCGTCATAATCGGCGACCGACCATTTGAACGTCACGATGCCGGTCGCATCGGTGAACTTGCCCGCGGCCTCGTCATTGCCGGCATAGTTGGCGGCGACGTCATAGCCTGCCTGTTTCAGCGCGACAGATATCGCGGCGCCGATCCCCCGGCTGCCTCCGGTCACTAGTGCGACGCGTCCCATGATGTCTCCTCCCGAGTAAGTGTCTGTCCGTGCAAGACTTAAGGTTGGTTAACGCACCCGGGCCGCGGACTGCATTGCAGTTTCGGCATTCCCGGTATGGCCGTCGCTGACATTCCCCCGCCTGTCCCGCGTTTTCGCGGTGTTGCTCCGTGTTGCCAATGGAACATGACGCCCGCCCGCTTGCAAGCGCCTTGCGCCGGACGGGGTTTCCAGCGGACCGCCCAGCCCCTATAGACCCGGCATCGCCAGCCGGAGACCCGCCATGCGCACCGCCCGCATCACCCGCACCACCGGGGAGACCGACATCACGGTCGAGATCGACCTGGACGGAACCGGGACCTTTGACAATGCCACCGGCATCGGATTCTTCGACCACATGCTGGACCAGTTGTCGCGCCATTCGCTGATTGACTTGACGGTGCGGGCGACGGGCGATCTGCACATCGACGACCATCACACCGTTGAGGATACCGGCATCGCCCTGGGCCGGGCGCTGGCCGAAGCGCTGGGCGACAGGGCCGGGATCCGGCGCTACGGTCATTTCGCGCTGGCCATGGACGATGCCCAGGTCGCCTGTGCGCTGGATCTGTCGGCGCGCCCGCATCTGGTCTGGAACGCCGACCCTCCGACGGCAAAGATCGGCGGCTTTGATTCGGAACTGGTGCGCGAATTCTTCCAGGCGCTCTGCCTGCATGGCGGCATCACCCTGCACATTGACCGGGTGCACGGGATCAACAGCCACCACATCGCCGAGGCGACGTTCAAATCCGTCGCCCGCGCGCTGCGCATGGCTGTGGAACGCGACCCGCGCATCGACGGCGCGGTGCCGTCCACCAAGGGCGCGCTCTAGGCGATGCTGACGGTTCTCGTCGACTATGGCAGCGGCAACCTGCATTCGGCCGAAAAGGCGTTTCAGAGGATGGCCCGGGAAACCGGCACGGGAAGAGTGCTCGTGTCCGACCGGGCGGAGGATGTGGCCCGCGCCGACCGCATCGTGCTGCCCGGCGACGGCGCATTT
>JBGTLJ010000247.1:0-3399 GCA_041744175.1 Oceaniglobus sp.
CGCGACGCTGATCTTCGGCTTTTTCCACGGCACGGGCCTGGCCACCAAGATCCTCGACTATGAGATCGCCTCGGAAGGGCTGCTGGCCAATCTTCTGGCGTTCAACGTGGGCGTCGAACTCGGCCAGATCATGGCGCTCGCGGTGATCCTCATCGTCATGGGCTTTTGGCGGAAATCGCCAAACTTCTTCCGCCAGGCCTACACCGCCAACGTCGTCATGATGTCCATGGGTTTCATCCTCATGGGCTTGCAAATCACCGGCTATTTCGTAGCCACCTGAGAAAATTGGAGACCCAAATGTTCAACGCAGAAAAACCGAGCCTTGATGAGTTGCCAAGCTCTGCGCAGCTCATCCGTTCCACCGCCATCGCGGCGACCAGCGCCGTCGCGATCCTTGTAACCGTCGTTCTGCCCGCCGAATACAACATCGACCCGACCGGGATCGGTGGAGCCCTCGGTCTGGCAGAGATGGGGGAAATCAAGACCCAGCTCGCAGAGGAGGCCGAGGCCGACCGGTTGATGGAGCTTGAGGCTGAAGAGCAGTCGAGCCTGACGAACGAGATCTTCGGGCTCTTCGTCGGCGCGGCACACGCGCAGGAGGTCGAAGTCTGGCGCGACGAGATCACCTTCACTCTGGCACCCGGTGAAAGTACCGAATGGAAGCTGGTGATGGAAGAAGGCGAGACGGTGGAATACCGGATTCTCGTTGAAGGCGGTCGCGTGAACTTCGACATGCATGGCCATGGTGGCGGTCAGTCGGTGACCTATGAGAAGGGCCGCGGCTCCACCGGCGACGAAGGCAAGATCGTCGCCGCGTTCGACGGCGAGCACGGCTGGTTCTGGCGCAATCGCGACAGCTCGGATGCTACCGTCACCGTGCAGGTGCGCGGCGAATACTCCGAGTTCAAAGACGCCAGTTGACACCGGAAGCTGCCGTTCGTGCCATGCGCTGCGAACGTCAGCTATCCTGAAGGTTTTTCGATGCGGGCTGGCGAACCGAACGTCAAGAACGGGCTGGTTCGCGTCGATCAGGCAATTGCTGTTGGCTGTGCTTCCCACTCCATCGGGAACGGCTGCAGCACCTGGGCCAATGTAACTTCCGGCCGCCGTGTCCCGCTCAGGATAGCCTCGACGATGTCCCGCGCGAGCAGGGTCAGGCGCAGAACGCGGGTCATGTAGGAGGGCGCGATGCCCTCGAGCTCGGCCAGTTCGGCGATGGTGGTGTACTCGCCCGTTTCCGGTTTCGCTTCCATCGGCTTGCGCGCGCCAGTGCCTCGACCTCGACCGGCGTTCTATTGGTTTTTCACTGCTGCCGCGCCAAAGAGGCGCTGCCATGCGTGACCACCAGCTTACGCGGCCACTATAGGTTTTTCTGTGGCATGGTATGCTTCATCCAAAATAGCAGCGTGAGGCGAGATGCGGATGGAAAGTCTACTTCCGATCAAGGCGACGGTTGCAACGCTGCTGATTTGCGCTGGCCCATCCACAGCTGACCATGACGATATCCCGGATCCGCCACCTACCTCCGTTGCACAACAGTTGCAGACGGATCTTAGCTTTGATCCCGCATCCGTGACCGTGTCCGGTCTGTCGTCCGGCGGCTTCTTCGCCCACCAATTCCACATTGCCTTCTCCGCAACGGTGTCGGGCGCCGCCGTCCTCGCTGGCGGACCCTATGGCTGCGTGGACATCGTCGATAACCCCTACTGGCCGTTCTGGAAACTGGACCGGTTCTCCGCTGCGGTGGTCGCTTGCACGCATACCTTCGGAAACCGGTTCTGGGGCATGCGCCCTCGCCCTCCCGAGGCAGAAGACGCCAAGCAGTTGCTCGATGTCGCATACCGGGCTGGTGAGATCGATGATCCCGGGAACCTTGGCGACGATCGGGTGTGGCTCTTTCGCGGGGATCTCGATGCGATCGTTCCAGACGATGTGGCCAACAGCCTCGTCGATTTGTACGGTCTTATGGGCGTCGATGGCGACGCTCTGCATGTGGAGCCCGGTGATTCGGAACGCCCCGCCAACCACGGGATGCCGGTAGACAGCTTCACCGGCGAGAGCCGGTTTCCGCCGCGCGCCTGTGCAGACCATGCGCTACCCTTCCTGATCGAGTGCGGATACAGCGCTGCCAAGTTTCTGCTCCTGCACCTTTATCCCGAGGCGGTCTTCCAGGGACCGGTGGACTCGCACGGCGCGGGTCGTCTGCACGCGTTCGACCAGACTGACTTCTTCGAAGCCTCCTCGACGGCGAGCCTGAGCGGTGTCGGCTACCTGTACGTGCCGGACGCCTGCCGGTCAGAAGAGTGCCGGGTGCATGTCGCCTTCCATGGATGCCGCCAGAATGCTGATGCGCAGGATGACGACCGTATCCATGACGATTTCGTGCGTGACGCCGGCTACAATCGCTGGGCTGCTGCCAATCGGATCGTCGTGCTATACCCGCAGACCACCGCAACAGCGGTCAACCCGAGAGCCTGCTGGGATTTCTGGGGCTACAGCGGCGATGGATGGAGAACCCGCAACGGCGTCCAGATGCGTGCTGTCGCTGGTATCATCGATCGACTGCTCAAAAGGTAGCACTGTTAGCAATCAGGACGGCCGCCGATCGATGACGTCGCGAAAATGTTCGGGACCGCGATTTGGCTCTACTTCAGTAGAGCGTCTTTTGATGCGCGTCTGTTGAAGCCCCCACGCGTCACGGGACGGCCATCGCGTTCACTCTGGCAGTCGACGCAGAGCTTGACGCCTGGCAGGGCGCGTCTGCGCGCTTCCGGTATCGGCTCGTCGCATTCGGCACAATTCTTCAAGCTCTCGCCCTCCGGCAATCGCCTCGCCTGCATCCGTTTCAGTTCGTCCTGGATCGATGCATCAATCTGATCATTCACGGCACCGTCGCGGGCCCATCCTCCGGCCATTGCGCAACTCCCTTTCTTTAAGCCCATTATATAGGCTTCGAGCGTGTTTAACAAAAGCGCCCGCAGGTCATAGCCATAGATGCTGTTCCTCCCACACCACCGGAAACGGCTCGAGCACCCGCCCAAGCGCCACCTCCGGTCCCTGCCTGCCGTCCAGGATCGCCTCAACAATGTCCGGCGCGAGCAAGGTCAGGCGCAAGACACGAGTCATGTAGGAGGCTGCAATCCCCTCGCGCTCCGCCAGCTCGGCGATCGTCGCGAACTCGCCCGACCCCAGCATCCGCTTCCAGCGGAACGCACGCGCCAGCGCCTTGATCAGCGTGTTGTCGGTCCTCCGCGGCAGCGCGGTGCCTTCCGGCAGCTGCATCTCCTTTCGACCGCCGCGCTTCGCGACATGAAACTGGACGTGGAGCGTCACGGTGTCGGGGATCGGCGTCCCGCGGCTCATGCGGCCTCTCCGGTGCGGCCAGCCAGCATCTCGCGC
>JBGTLJ010000248.1:0-6059 GCA_041744175.1 Oceaniglobus sp.
CGTGGAACTTGGCCTCGCTCTCGTAGAGCTGGCGTTCGCGAAGCTGCAGCTGTTCCATGCGCCTGCGCGCCTCGTGCTGGCGAATGCGCGCGGTCAGGGCAGAGCGCACCGCGCGGACCAGTTCTTCGGCATGGAGCGGGCGCGACAGCAGCACCGCGTTGGGGAGCGCGTTCATCCGCTGTGCGGCACGGGCGCTCCGGTTTCCGACCGCGCCGTTGGCCAGAACGATGAACGGCACGTCCGACCATGGCGGCTGCGCTGCGAGAGCGGTTGCCAGTGCCCCGGAGCCTGCCCCGGCCAGCGCCTCTTCCGTGATCAGGACGGCCCCGATCCGGCGTTCGACAAGCCCGGCGAGCGATTCCAGTGTCGCCACTGGCGTCGATGCGATCCCGTCCCTTTCCAAGAGTCCGCCCGCCACCGACGCGTCGCGCCCACGGGGCGCCAGGACGGCGACCGTGGATGTCAGGTCCGGGGCAGTATCTGCCGCCGGATCGGATGGCGCCAGCCGGTCTTTCACGTCTTTGGAGCCCCGCTGTCCTGATCGAGCGGAGGCGCGGCGCCGTTCGAGGGCCTGCCGTCCACAGGCGTATAGACCGGCGCGTTTGACAGGATGCCGGAAAAACTGCGGATCGGCGCCCCGATTGAAAGGCCGTGGCGGTCAATCCTCAATTCCCGGATGCTGCGTTCGTGATTCGATGTCCGGGTCTTGATGACGGCAATGGATTTGTGCATCTCGCCATCTGCCTCGAAAAACCGCAGCAGCATGACGGTATCGGCCAGATAGCTGATGTCGATGTCGGACCTGAGGTCTCCGGTCACGCCATGCTGGCCGAGGATCATCAACGTCACCACGCCTTGCTGCGCCAGATAGCTCAGCAGTTCGTACATCTGGAGCATCAGGAAATTGTCGCTGGGCATCGCGTGCAGATAGGCATTGAGACTGTCGATGACGACGACGCCCGCATCGTTCTCTTCCACCGCGACGCGGACTGCATGGGCAAATTCGCCCGGCGACAGTTCCGCCGGATCGATCTGGCGGATTTCCAGCTGGCCGTTGTCGATGAATGGCCGAAGATCCATGCCCAGCATCCTGGAACGGATCAGCACCGTAGACAGGCGCTCGTCAAACAGGAAATAGACCGCTTTCTGACCCCGCCGCAGCGCGGCGATCATGCAGCGCACCGCCGTCGTCGTCTTGCCCACGCCCGCCGGACCGGCGAGAAGCGCGTTGGTGCCGGGATAAAGCCCGTCGCCCAGAAGCGCGTCCAGTTCCGCAAGGCCGGTCGTCACCGGATCGCTGGAAAAGCTGCGGTGGTGGTCCGCGGCGATCAGCCGGGGATAGACGCAGATCCCGCCGCGTTCGATGGTGAAGTCGTGGTATCCCCCGTGATACTTGAGCCCGCGCATTTTCACGACCCGCAGACGGCGCCGTTCCGATCCAAAATCGCTGGCCAGATGTTCCAGCGACACGACACCGTGGGCGATGGAGTGCAGTTGCAGTTCGCCGGGTTCGGCATTGCGGGCGTCGAGCATCAGGACGGTGCAGTTGCGCCGCGCGAAAAAGTGCTTGAGCGCAAGGATCTGGCGGCGATAGCGCAACGGGTTCTGCGCCAGAAGCCGCAGTTCCGACAGGCTGTCGAGAACGACGCGTGCCGGATCGGTCCTCTCGACAAGGTCGATGATCGAGCGCACCGTTTCGCCCAGCTCTACCTCGCTTGGGTGCAGGAGGGACTGTTCGTTGTCGGAGCTGAATTCATCCTCGGCGACGATTTCGTGCAGGTCGACCCCGTCGAGCGTCCAGCCGTGCGATCCCGCCACCTGCGTCAGTTCGTCTACGGTTTCGGAAAGCGTGATGTAGAGGGTGCGGTCGCCCGCCTCGCGCCCTTCCAAAAGAAACTTGAGCGCGAGCGTGGTTTTCCCCGAACCCGGCGTGCCTTCGATCAGATAGAGCCGTTTCGGCGTGATCCCGCCCCGCAGGACATGATCCAGCCCCGGCGTTCCCGTCGAAAGCCGTGGCCGTGGATCCGTTCCGGATTGTTCGTGCATATCGTCCTCTTCCACTCGCGCCCCTGCCCGGCGGCAAGGCAATGCAACATGTTCAAACCGCGCGTCAATCCGGATCTATGACATAGGACGGACGCTTGGCAATTCTGTCGAGTTCTTTCACCCTGCAATCGTCGCATTTTCGGACGTCGGGCCGGATCCCCGCGCTGCAAAGCCGCCCGACCATGCGCAATCCGCATCGTTCGGTCAGCCTGCCCGTCCGAATGGGCCCGGGAACGCGGATGCAGGTTCAGCCACCCTCGCGGGTGGCGAGGTGGCAAAGGACCGGCAGATCGGTCCGGGTCGCGCGGCACGCCGTGCATTGCCCCGGCCAATCGGGTGGACGGACGCGCCTAGCGGTTGTCGATCGCCGCCTCGTCGCAGAGCACCTCCATGGTTTCGTCCATCTCTTGCAGATGCCGCCGCACTTCGGCCCTTGCGCCGGTGTCCCTGACGTTCGCGGCCGTATGCGCCGTCCCGGCGACATCGGCAAAGTGTGTGACGAACAGCCGCATCACGTGATCCACGCCCGCCGCCGTCACCTCGCGGGCATCGTCGGCGAAATAGGCTCCCCGGGCATGGGGGCTGGTGATGATCTCGTAGGATGGAAAATAGACGCAGGCATCGAAGGTCCGCGCGGCCTTTTCCGCGACGAGCCGCAGCACGGCCTTGGACCAGGCGGTGGACAGCAGCACATGACGGTCCTCGTATGTTGCGTTCAGTGCCACGGGCGACACCGTCAGGATGATCCGCACACCGGGGTTGCGATGGCGGATGAAACCGATGGCGTCGGACAGGTCGGCATATGTCTCGGTCTCGTCGAAATTATGGAATGCGGCGGTGTCGGGGTCATAGGAGCCGCCAAAGACCCCTGGCGCGATGGGAAACACCGCGCCGTCGCGCCGGTCGACCCATGCCTCTGTCAGACCAAGGGTGAACACGAAAACATCCATCGTTTCCAAGGCGTCGCGGACGCAGGCGAAGTGCTGGCGGCGGTCGCGTTCCAGTTCCGCCACGCTGACGAAGCCGCCGGGCTGGATCTGCGGGCGGAACGGGTCGATCACGCCCCGCCCCTCTGGCATGTCCCAGCTTGCGGCTTGCGGGGTGAATTCGCCCCATGCGCGCAGCAAAAGCTGTTTCAGCTGGCGCGCCGTATAGAGATTGCCGTAGCGCGCAGAAAACAGGCCGTAGTTGTGGGCTGCGGCAACGGAATCGGGAATGATCGGATGCGCCTGTTCGGCAACATAGTGGTTGAACCCCGACGCGGTCATGTAGCGCGCGACGTGCTGTGCGAAACAGCTTCCCGCGGTGACGATCCGGTCCTGCGCCGAAATCCGGAAAGGCGGCTGCGACACCGGGTCGAGCAGGGATGGATCGGCAAGTCCGGGGTCGCGCTTCCAGAACTGGCGTTGGGGAAGTCCGACATAGGGATGTTTCACGGATGGCCCGCCAGTCCAGCCGCGATGACATCCAGCATTGCCGTGCCATAGGCGGCGTTGCCATGGGTCGGATCGGCCGCGTAATAGGGTGGCGCGAGAAAGCCGCTTCCGTCCGTGAGCGGCGGTCCGGCCTCCAGGAATTCGGCATCCTCATCCATGGCAAAGCCGCGCAGGACATCGGTCTGCACCCGGTACAACTGCATCTGGAGCTGGGGCGGCGGCGGGCCAAGCGAGATCTTGGCGCGAAATATCCCGGGGTTGCGTTGCAGGTGCGACCAGTCGCCAAGGGGTGGCGGTGGATTGAGGTAAAAGCGCCGCGCGCCCGGAAATGCTTCGAAAAGATCATGGATCAGTTCTGGCTGAAGCAGCGACGCGAAATAGGACCGCATGACATGATAGGGAATGTGGGTGCGCGTCGGCGCTGCCCCATGGTCATTCGGGACATCCATGTCGCCGATCGAGAACGGCCTCGGGTTTTCGACGATCCCGAGGGCGTTGTGCTGGTTGCCGCCGACGCAGACGACCACCGCGTCGGGATGCCGCGTCGGAGCGGTTTCCACCACCCGCCGCGCAAGCCGCGAGAACGGCACGCCTGCAAGGCTGCGCAGGTTGATCGCCAGAAAATCGTCGCGCCCGGTCTGGGCGATGGCATGGGCAAGGCAATCCACGTGACTGTGGCCGATGATCAGCACCTTCGGCTTGCCCCGGGCCATGCGGACCGGACGACGATAGCCGACGATCTCGGTCTTGAGGCGATGCAGTAAAACCCGCAGTGTCATGGCCGCAGACCCGCGGGACTGTCGCGCCGGATCGGCCGACGACGCGCCGCGGCCAATGACCGACGGGCTGAAACGACACGATCCTTCACGGTTTCGCAAGGGCGACGAAGAACTCATTCAGGGGTGCCGCGGTTTCCAGCATCGAGCGGACATGCAGGCGGGTCATGCCAGCGTCGTTCAGCGCCGCGACCATCGCGGTAAATTCGCTGTCGGACAGCACGTTGCAGTGCACATCGACATAACGCGAGCGGGCCTGCGCGGCATGTTTTTCAGCATCTTCCAGTGTAAAGTTGCGCGGCCCCACCGCATCGGGCAGCCCCTGCCACAGCCGCCCGACCCTGACGCTTCGGCTGTTGAGGAAGTGTTCGTGCACGGTTTCCGGTTCGGGACGCCGGACCCTTCGGGCGTGGCGGTCAAAGACCTGGGCCAGGGTCGTCGCGGGACGGTCGATGTCGAAGGTAAAGCGCCGGTCGGGATAGGCGCACAGGAAAAGACCGCCGGGCCGGAGGATCGCCTCGATGCTGTTCAGCGTCGCCACAAGATCGGGAACGTGTTCCAGCACGTGCGAGCAGAACACGAAGTCTAGCGAGCCATGCGGCACCACATCGTCCAGCGCCCGGTCGGCCAGGACATAGTCCACCGTCACCACGGCATTCTCGTCGCGCCGCGGGCTGATCCGCGCCAGACGCCGAAGCTCTGCCGTGTCCTTGACATCGGCGTAGAGAATGTCCGCATAGGCGCGGCGGGGAAACACCGGCCTGTCGAACGGGCCCAGTTCGAGCCCCCGCGCGGCGCCCAGATCGAACGCGCCGACGAACTCTTCGCGGCGAAGGTCGGACAGAGATGACACCGGTGTCCTTTCAGTTTGACGCAGGGCATTCGCGCATCCGGATCCCTGCGGGCCGAGTGTTAATACTTCGCCGTTCGCCGGTCCATGGTGGATGTGACGATCCGGGCGGCTTTCGGTCCCGCCCACGGCGGCAAACGGCCCTGTCACCGCCGCTTGCGCGTGGGATCGACACAGTCCTATGCTCAGGGCGATACAATTCCATCCAGGGGATCCATCTGCATGCGCCGTCCCGTCGTCATCCTCGGCGTCTTCGTGGCCGACACTGCCTATCGTGCCGCGCGCCAGCCGCGGATGGGCGAAACCGTGATGGGGCAGGATTTCGCTCTGGGCCCCGGCGGCAAGGGCAGCAATCAAGCGGTCGCCGTGGCGCGGGCCGGCGGCGATGCGCATTTCATCACCCGTCTGGGGCAGGACACGTTCGGCGACATGGCGCTGGCCATCTGGTCCGATGCGGGCGTGACATGCCATGCCACTCGCCATGCCGACAGCTATACCGGGGCCGCCTATATCTTTCTGGATGCCGCAACGGGCGACAATGCGATCATCGTCTGCCCCGGCGCGGCGGGCGGCATAGGACCGGAGGATCTGGTGGCGAACGAGGCTCTGATCGCCGGTGCCGGCGTGTTCATGACGCAACTGGAAACCCCGATAGCGGCGGCACGTGCCGGTCTGCGGATCGCGCGCGACGCGGGTGTGACGACGATCCTGAACCCCGCCCCTGCCGCCACGCTCGACGACGAACTGCTCGCGCTGTGCGACTGGATCACGCCGAACGAATCCGAGGCGGAGGCGCTGACCGGCATCAGGATCACTGGCCCGGATGATGCCGGGCAGGCGGCGGATGCCCTGATGGCTAGGGGCGTCGGCGCGGCGGTGATCACACTCGGGGCAAGCGGCGTGCTGGTCTGCGCCGATGGCGAACGGGTCCACATCCCGGCCATGGCCCCC
>JBGTLJ010000249.1:0-1939 GCA_041744175.1 Oceaniglobus sp.
AACGCCGGACGAGGCGCCGCTGCTGGCGGTCTGGATCATGCCCCAGGGTGCGGGTGCGGAACGACGCGCCAAGATGTGGCTGGATTTCCAGAACGACGTGAAGGTGTCGGATGTGCAACTGGCCGCGCAGGAAGGGTTCGAGAGCGTCGAGCATGCCAAGCGCTATACCACCCTCGGGATGGCCACGGATCAGGGCAAGCTGAGCAACATCAACGGTCTGGCGGTTCTTGCGGGGGCGCTGAACACCCCGATCCCCAAGGTCGGTACCACCACGTTCCGCCCGCCCTATACGCCGATTTCCATGGGCGCCATCGCGGGCGAGGCACGGGGCGACATTTTCCAGCCGCTGCGCCGCACCCCCCTGCACGGCTGGCACGTGGACAACGGCGCCTACATGGAACCCGTGGGCCAGTGGCGGCGGCCCTATTGCTATCCGCGCGGGGCGGAATCCCACGCCGATGCCGTGGCGCGCGAAATCAACGCGACGCGGGGCAGTCTGGGGCTTCTGGATGCCAGCACGCTTGGCAAGATCATCGTCAAGGGGCCGGATGCGGGCCGGTTCCTTGACATGATGTACACCAACATGATGTCGAACCTGGCCCCCGGCAAATGCCGCTATGGCCTGATGTGCAGCGAAAACGGGTTCCTGTCCGATGACGGCGTGGTGGCGCGGATCGACGCCGACACATGGCTTTGCCACACCACATCCGGGGGCGCGGACCGCATCCACGCCCATATGGAGGAATGGTTGCAGACCGAATGGTGGGACTGGAAGGTCTTTACCGCCAATGTAACCGAACAGTATGCGCAGATTGCCGTCGTCGGCCCGGACGCGCGCCACGTCCTCGAAAAACTGGGCGGCCTGGATGTGTCAAAGGCCGCGTTGCCGTTCATGCAGTGGGTCGGCGGCACGCTTGCGGGCATCCCGGTGCGGGTGTTCCGGATTTCTTTTTCCGGCGAACTGAGCTTTGAGGTCGCGGCACCCGCCGCCCAAGGCCGCGCGCTTTGGGACATGCTGCACGAGGCGGGGGCCGCGTTCGGGGCGACCGCCTATGGAACAGAAGCGCTGCATGTGATGCGGGCCGAAAAGGGGTTCATCATGATCGGCGACGAGACCGACGGCACGGTGATCCCGCAGGATCTGAACCTCGACTGGGCCCTGAGCAAGAAGAAGGAAGACTATATCGGCCGGCGTGCCCATCTGCGCAGCCACATGGCCGATCCCGACCGCTGGAAACTGGTGGGCTTGCAGACCGTCGACGGTTCGGTCCTGCCCGATGGCGCCTATGCCACCGCATCGGGCACCAACGCCAACGGCCAGCGCCACACCCAGGGGCGCATCACATCGAGCTACCATTCGCCGACGCTGGAGCGGGGCATCGCGATGGGGCTGGTGCTGCGCGGTCCGGCCCGGATGGGCGAAACGCTGGAGTTTCCGCGCCTGGACGGAACTGTGGCGCGCGCAGAGATCGTCGATCCGGTGTTTTTCGACAAGCCGGGGGAGCGGCAGAATGTCTGATCCCGTCACCCCGCTGAACGGCGCGACCTACGCCGGTTTCGTAACCGTCACCGAAACCGGCCCGCACGGGATGATCACCCTGCGCGGCGATCCCGGCGACGCGGCGCTGGGTGAGGTGGTGAACGCAATCACCGGTTCTAGCGTGCCGGAACGGGGATGCATCACCGACGCCGGTGCGCGGCGCTGTGGCTGGATGTCGCCCGACGAACTGCTGATCATGCTTGATCGCGCGGAGGTGGTAGAGACGTTGGAGCGGATCGGCGCCGCGCTTGACGGCACCCATCACCTGGCCGTTGACGTGTCGGACGCGCGCGCGATGTTTCGCCTGACCGGCGGGAATGTGCGCGAAGTGCTGGCCAAACTGACGCCCGCCGATGTGTCGCCCGCGGCGCTGGCCATCGGCATCCTGCGCCGCAGCCG
>JBGTLJ010000250.1:0-3818 GCA_041744175.1 Oceaniglobus sp.
GGCCCCGCGCCGCGCCGCCGCACCTGGTGGCAGCGCAACCAGGTCGCGGTTTCGCCGTGGCTCTTCCTCGCGCCGGGAATGCTGTTCTTTCTGATCTACGTGATCTTTCCGATCTTCCAATCGTTCCAGATCTCTCTGCTGCGCTGGGACGGGCTGGGCGAACCGGAATACATCGGACTGCAGAACTACACCGAACTCAGCGACGATCCGGCCTTCTACACCTCGCTCGGGAACAACCTGCTGTGGCTGCTGCTCTACCTGCTGGCGATCCCGGCGGGGCTGTTCATCGCGCTGTTCCTGAACCAGACCGTGACCGGCATCCGGCTTTACAAATCGCTGTTCTTCTTTCCCTTCGTGATCTCGCAGGTCGTCGTCGGGCTGGTATTCACCTGGTTCTACGATCCCACCTTCGGCCTTTTGAACATCATCCTCGGCTGGGTCGGGCTCGGCCCGGTCAACGTGCTGGGCGATCCGGCATACGTCACCTACGGCATCATCGCGGCGGGGCTCTGGCCGCAGACCGCCTATTGCATGATCCTCTACCTAACCGGCCTGAACGGCGTGAACCCCGAGCAGATCGAGGCGGGGCGCCTCGACAATGCAAAGGGCTGGAAGATGCTCTGGTACATCATCATCCCGCAACTGAAACCCGCCACCTTCATCGCCTTCGTGGTGACGATCATCGGCGCGCTGCGCAGCTTCGATCTGATCTCGATCATGACCAACGGCGGTCCGTTCGGATCGTCCCGCGTGCTGTCGTTCTACATGTTCGAGGTCGCGCTGAGCGAATACGGCTTCCGCATGGGATACGGCGCCGCCATCGCGGTGGTGCTGTTCCTTATCATGCTGTGCTTCATCGCCTATTTCCTGTGGTCGATGTATCGCGAGACCCGGGGAAGATGACGCCTGTGTTTCTTTTTCGTACAAATACTCGCGCCGCAGGCCCGGCCCGAAGGGCCTGCCCCGGATCGTTCCGTCGGGCCGACCAAGTCCCGCACCGCATCACCGCCCGCGGCCGGACCACCGGCGGCCTGCACCGCAGGGTCATTCGCCAGAAGGACGCCTGACATGTTCCCCACGCCGATCGCAAGGACCTCGCGCTCCTGGCAGCTGACCTACCAGTCCCTGCTGCCCGTCGCCCTCTTCGTCTGGCTTCTGCCGCTGCTGTCGATCGCGGTGTTCTCGATCAAGCCCGACAGCGATTTCACCACCGGCAACTACTGGGGCGTCCCCGGCAGCTTTCAGGGTTTCGCCAACTACTCCAAGGTGTTCTTCGAATCCGACATGCCACGCTACATGCTGAATTCGGTGCTGATCACCGTGCCCACAGTGGTCGGCTGCATGATACTGTCGTCGATGACCGGCTTTGCCCTCGGGATCTACAAGTTCCGCGCCAACCTGTGGATCTTCTTCATGTTCGTGGCGGGCAACTTCGTGCCGTTCCAGATCCTGATGGTGCCGGTGCGCGACCTGACGCTGGGCATGGGCCTCTACAACACCAAGACCGGCCTCGTGCTGTTCCACATCGCATTCCAGACCGGATTCTGCACCCTGTTCATGCGCAACTTCATCCGCGCCCTGCCGTTCGAGCTGATCGAGGCGGCGCGGGTCGAGGGCGTCGCCGAATGGCGGATCTTCTGGTTCGTCGTGCTGCCGCTGATGAAACCGGCGCTGGCGGCGATGGCGGTGCTGATCTTCACCTTCATCTGGAATGATTATTTCTGGGCCGTGGTGCTGACACAGGGGGTCGAGTCGCAGCCCGTGACCGCGGGCATCACCAGCTTCAACGCCCAGTACCGCGCCGCCTATCACCTGATGAGTGCGGGCAGCATCGTTGCCGCGCTGCCCCCGGTGGCGATGTTCTTCCTGATGCAGAAACACTTCATCGCGGGCCTGACCCTCGGCGCGGTAAAGTAGGAACCGCCATGAGCGAGGATGCGATCCGCTGCTGGCGGCTGGACACCGGCGGCCAGACCCTCGTGCTGGCGTTGCGGGCCGGCCGTCTGCCCGAATGCGTCTACTGGGGCGGGGCGCTGGCCATGGATGAGGACCTCGAGACCGTCGCCCTGGCCCACGCAATCGATCGGACCGGCGGGATGCTGGACGCGAACCCCGACCTGTCGATCTGTCCCGAAGCCGCGCGCAGCTTTCCCGGCCAGCCGGGGCTGATCCTGCGCCGGAAGGATGGCACGCCGATCCTGCCGCGATTCAGTCTGGTGGATAACGAAACGTCTGCGGCAATCGCAAAGGGCAGCCCCCGACCGCCGGGTGGGGAAGAAACCCCCGGTCGCCATGGCCGCGCCATTGGTCCGAGAGACAATGGCGACGGGGGCGGTCGGGGGCTGCCCGGTGTTCCACCGGGCAAAACGGAAGGCACTACCCTCACCCTCACCTTCACCGACACCCCGAACGCCCTGACCTACACCGCCACCTTCGCCGCAGATCCCGAAACAGGCATCCTGACAGTACAGGCGAAACTGAACTCCGACACACCCGTGCTCCTGCACTGGCTCGCCGCACCGGTCCTGCCCGCGCCGCAGCTTTGCGATGACATGATCGATGTCTCCGGCCGCTGGTGCGGCGAATTCCGGCTGAACCGCACCCCCTGGGCGCCCGGCATCCGGATGCGCGAAAACCGAACCGGGCGCAGCGGGCACGAGCACTTTCCCGGCCTGCTGATCCCCTGCCGGAGCGCCACCGACACCCGGGGCGATGCCTATGGCTTTCACTACGGCTGGCCGGGCGGCCACAGGATGATCGCCGAGGAACTGCCCGACGGCCGCCGCCAGATCCAGTGGGGCCACGCCGCCGGCACTGAAACCGCGCCCGCTACCATGTTCGAAACCGCCCCCCTATACGTCGCCTTTTCCGACACCGGGCTAAACGGGCTCGCCACCGCATTCCAGCGCCACCTGCGCGACCGCATCGTCACGCCCGCCCGCCCCGCCGCACCCCGCCCGGTGCACTACAACTGCTGGGAATCCGTCTATTTCGACCACGACCTCGCGACGCTCAAGGACATCGCCAGCCGCGCTGCAGCCCTCGGCGCCGAACGCTTCGTGCTCGACGACGGCTGGTTCGCCGGCGATGACAAAGGGCGCGACGACGACACCACGTCGCTGGGCGACTGGAGCGTGGATCCGCGCAAATACCCCCACGGCCTGACCCCGCTGATCGACCATGTTCATTCCGAAAACATGACCTTCGGCCTCTGGTTCGAACCCGAGATGACGAACCCCGACAGCGATCTCTGCCGCGCCCATCCCGGCTGGGTCCTCGGCCCCGCCGACCAGATCCCGGGGCGCCACCAGATGGTGCTGGACATGGCCCGCCCGGAGGTGCGCGACCACCTTTTCGAGCAGATCGCGGAGATGTTGTCGGCCCACCCCATCGACTATGTCAAATGGGACCACAACCGTGTTCTGCCCGCCCCCGACGCGGCGCAGACCCGGGGCACCCTTGCCCTGCTCGACCGGCTGCGCGACGCGTTTCCCGGCGTCGAGATCGAAAGCTGCGCGTCGGGCGGCGGGCGCATCGACTTTGGCATCCTGCGCCGCACCCAGCGGGTCTGGCTGTCCGACAGCAACGACGCGCTGGAACGCCTGCGCATCCAGCACGATGCCGCGCTGTTCCTGCCCATGGCCGTCACCGGCAGCCATGTGGGCCCGCGCCGCTGCCACACCTCGGGGCGGGTGCTAGACATCCGGTTCCGCGCCTTGGTCGCCGCCCAGCGCCATATGGGCTTCGAAATGGACCCGCGCGAACTGACCGACACGGAGGCGGCGGTGCTGAAGGACGTCACGACGTGGTGGAAGACG
>JBGTLJ010000251.1:0-9179 GCA_041744175.1 Oceaniglobus sp.
ACAGTGCAGGTGGGCAAGCCCGACGCTCTGGGCGACGCCGCCGGGCTGATCGCCGCGCGCGCGGGCGGCGTGTTCTTCACCCGCGATCTGGTCAATGCGCCGGCCAACATCCTGACCACCACCGAATTCGCCCGCCAGCTCGAAGGGCTGCGCGATCTCGGGGTCGATGTCGAGGTGCTGGAAGAGGCCGATCTTGAAAAGCTTGGGATGCGCACCCTGCTGGCCGTGGGCGTGGGCAGCGAAAGCCCCACGAAGGTCGTGGTGATGCAGTGGAACGGCGGCGGCGACGAGGCGCCGTTCGCGCTGATCGGCAAGGGCGTGGTGTTCGACACCGGCGGCATTTCCCTGAAACCGGCAGCGGGGATGGAGGACATGACCATGGACATGGGCGGCGCCGGCGTCGTGTCCGGCGTGATGAAGACCATCGCCACCCGCAAGGCGAAGGCGAACGTCGTCGGCATCGTCGGGCTGGTGGAAAACATGCCCGACGGGCGCGCCCAGCGCCCCGGCGACGTGGTGGTGTCCATGAAGGGCGACACGGTGGAGGTGATCAACACCGACGCCGAAGGGCGGCTCGTGCTGTGCGACGTGATGTGGTACGCTCAGGAGCGGTTCAAGCCCACGGGGATGATCGACCTCGCCACCCTCACGGGGGCCATCGTCGTCGCGCTGGGGCACGAGAACGCAGGCGTGTATTCGAACGACGACGGGCTCTGCGACGGGTTCCTCGCGGCCGCAAGGGCCGAGGGCGAGGGCGCGTGGCGGATGCCGCTTGGAAAGGCCTATGCCAAGCTGCTGAAATCGCGCATCGCCGATGTGAAGAACGTCGGTGGCCGGCCCGCGGGGTCGATCACCGCTGCGGAATTCCTGCACCGCTTTGTCAAGGACGGCACGCCGTGGATCCATCTTGACATCGCGGGTGTCGCGTCGACCACCACCGACAGCCCCTATGCCCCCAAGGGCGCGTCGGGCTGGGGCGTGCTGGCGCTCGACCGGCTGATCGCCGACCGGCTGGAGAAATAGGTCCGAAGGGGCCGCACCCTTCGCCGCGCGACCTCGTGCGCTAGGACGGGGGACCGGTTCGGCCCGCGTGTCGCGGCATCTCGGGGGGCGACATCCCGGCGGCGATGGTCCATGATCGCGCACGTCCGTTGCCGGACCCGAGACCCGCCCGCAGACCGAAAGGTGCGCCCATGCTGATCCCCGCCACCCGCTATCCCGATTGCGACGCCGCGCTGGCGTTCCTGCGCGACGTGGTCGGGCTGGGCGAACACCGGGTGTTCCGCGACGACGGCGGCGGGATCGTCCATGCAGAGATGACGCTGGGGACCGGATTGTTCATGTTTGGCCCCGACACGACGCCGGGCGATTTCGGCCGGTTCCTGATCGCACCGGCAGAGACCGGCGGGCGGGTCACGCTCAGCATCTATGCGGTGCTGCCCGATATCGCCGCAGCCTACGCAAGGGCCGTGGCTGCCGGCGCCGACATCGCACAGCCGCTGGACGCACAGGGCCACGGCGGCACCGCATTCACCCTGCGCGATCCCGGCGGTCATGTCTGGACCTTGGGCGATTACGATCCGTTGGCCTGATGGGTGCAGCGTATTTTTATCATCTGAGCGAACGCCCGATCGAGGCGACGCTGCCCATGCTGATCGGCAAGGCGCGTCACGCGGGCTGGCGGGTCTGTGTGCGCGGCGGCAATGCGCGCCGCATCGAATGGCTCGACGACCGGCTGTGGCAGGGCGACGCCGATGCCTTCCTTCCCCACGGGATGGCAGGGGGCAATTTCGACGCCGATCAGCCGGTGTTGCTGACCACCGGTTCCGCCATGCCCAACGGCGCGCAATGCCTGATGACGATGGACGGCGCCGACATCGCAGCCGATGAGGTGGCGGCGCTGGAACGGGTCTGCATCCTGTTCGACGGCAAAGATGCCGGCGCGCTTGACAAGGCGCGCGGCCAGTGGCGCGCCCTCACGGCGGCGGGATGCAGCGCGCAATACTGGAGCGAGGACGCCGGCAGATGGCAGAAGAAGGCCGAAAGCTGAGACCGGCGGCACGTTGCGGTCTGCATCACAGGGCGCCTGCCATTTGCACCGACGCCGCCGGATCTCAGCGTTCGAGGATCATCGTGTCCCCGGCGATCTCAAGCCTTGCAAACCGTCTCAGATAGCTCATCCCCAGCAGCGATCCCTGCATCTCGCCGCCGTTCACAGATGCCCCCACGGCATGGTCCACCACGCCGCCAAGCGCCACGCTGTCCAGCGTCACCCGGGCGATGGGCACCGTCCCGTTGGCGGTGTTGGCCCGCCCCAGATAGGCCAGCCGTGCAGGGTCGATCCCCGCCGCTGCCGCGTCCGCGTTGCTCAGCACCATGTCGCTAGCACCGGTATCGACCACGAAACGCACCGGTTTGCCGTTGATGTCGAGGGTCAAGTAGTAATGTCCGTCGATGGCGCGCGGCACTTCGATTCGTCCGCCGTCGCCGACGACGTTCTGGCGCGGAACGACGGTGTTGCTGAAGTCCTGCCACATGCCGGCCACCGCGATGGCGCCGACGAAGATCAGCCCCCAGATCGCCGCCTGTTGCAGCGTCTTGCCCATGGTCTTGCGGTTGGCCACCAGAAACGTGCCGCCGATCACGCAGAGCAGCAGCACGAGATAGACGATCTGGCCGATATCATTGGTATCCATGGCAGTGAGATAGGCAGCGTGCAGCGACTTTGCCAGTGCGTCACGACATCATCAGGGCGCGCACGCCGTCCACCACGAACTGCACCGAAAGCGCCGCCAGCAGCATCCCGAGAAGCCGTGTCACCACATTCACCCCCACGTCCCCCAGCAGTCTTTCCAGCGGCCCGGCGGCGAGGAACATCACGAAGGTCGCGAGGATGACGGCGAACAAAACGAAGTGGATCAGCACCATGGCACCGATGTCGCCGCCGACCTGTCCGGTCAGCAGGATCATCGTGGCGATGGATCCCGGGCCCGCAATCAGCGGCGTTGCCAGCGGAAACACCGACGGATCCTCGGCCGCGGCATCTGCCTGGCCCTGCCTGCGGGCGCTGCGCCGCTCAAACAGCATGTCCAGTGCCGTGAGGAACAGCAGGATGCCGCCGGCGATCCGGAAGGCGGGCATCGAGATGCCGACGAACCCCAGCACCGCCTCGCCGAACAGCCCGAAAAGGGTCAGGATCGCCGCCGCGATCAGGCACGAGCGCAGGCCGATGCCACGCCGTCTTGCCGGGTCCGTTCCGGTGGTCAGGGCGACGAACATCGGGGTCAGCCCGATGGGGTCGATGACCACGAACAGGGTGACGAAGGCGGTGATGTAGAATGCCAGGTCCATGGCCGCCACCCTTGGACCGGCCGATGCCGGGTTTCAAGCCGCGGCAGATTGCAGGGTGGTCAGGTCCGGCCGCGTCGCGTCGCGGCCGGGATTGGCTGCCCAAGAGACAAGACCGGCGGCGAAACTGCCGATGATTTGCGTGAGAAGGGATTCGTTCGGGGACCTGTCGCCGAAAGTGGTTCCCGCCTTGCCACGACAGGCTGTCGAAACGTGCTAGGACGCGACGTTTTCGACCTTTTCAAGTGCCTTCATCCACAGCCCTTCGGCCCGGTCCAGTGCCTCCATCACCTCGCCATACTTCTTTTGCCAGACCTCGGCCTCGCCTGCCTTGCCAGGTTCGTAGAGCTGCGGATTGGCGAGCTTTTTCGCCAGCTTGTCGCGCATGTCCGAAAGTTTGGCGACCCGGTCCTCGCCGCGCCTCACCTCGGCGCGCAGGACGGCGATGTCCTGCTGGCTGGCCTGTCTGGGCTTGGCCGACTTTGTCTTTTCCGCTGGGGCATCGGAGGCCAGCAGCATCTTGCGATAGCTTTCCAGATCGTCGTCATAGGGATTGACCCGCCCGTCCTTGACCAGCCACAGCCGGTCGGCCACGAGGCTGAGCAGGTGCATGTCGTGGCTGACGAGGATCACCGCACCGCTGTAGGCGGTCAGCGCCTCGACCAGCGCCTCGCGGCTTTCCATGTCAAGGTGGTTGGTCGGCTCGTCGAGGATCAGCATGTGAGGCGCGTCGATGGTGGCGATCAGCAATGACAGGCGCGCCTTTTGCCCGCCCGAAAGCCGCCCCACCACGGTTTCGACCTGGGCCGCGGCCAGACCGAAGCCTGCCAGCCGGGCGCGATGGCGGGCGGGTGTTTCTTTCGGCTTCATGCGTCGCAGATGATCCAGTGGCGTTTCTTCGGCGCGCAGTTCGTCAAGCTGGTGCTGGGCGAAATATCCGACCCTCAGTTTCGACGACTTTGTCAGCCGCCCGCCCATGGTTTCCAGCTTGTCGGCCAGCAGTTTCGACAGTGTGGATTTGCCTTCGCCGTTGCGGCCCAGCAGGGCAATGCGGTCGTCCTGATCGATGCGCAGGGTCAGCTTGCCCAGCACCGCCCGGTCGCCATAGCCAACGCTCGCGCTTTCCAGATTGACGATGGGGGGCGACAGTTCCTCGGGCTCGGGGAAGGTGAAGGCGCGCAGGGCTGCCTCTTGCGGGCTCGAGATCGTTTCCAGCTTTTCGATCATCTTGATGCGGCTCTGCGCCTGTTTCGCCTTGCTGGCCTTGGCGCGGAACCTGTCGACAAAGGATTGCAGGTGGGCGCGCCGCGCCTCGACCTTGCCGCGCTGCGCATCCGCCACGGCCAGACGGGCCGCGCGGGTGCGCGCGAAGGTGTCGTAGTTGCCGGAATAAAGCGTCAGCTTGCGGTCCTCAAGATGCAGGATGTGGCTGACCGCACGGTTCAGAAGCCCTCGGTCGTGCGAGATCACCAGCACCGTATGGGGATAACGGCCGAGGTAGCTTTCAAGCCACAGTGCGCCCTCGAGATCCAGATAGTTTGTCGGTTCGTCCAGCAACAGAAGGTCGGGGGCGGAAAACAGGACCGCCGCAAGTGCCACGCGCATCCGCCAGCCGCCCGAAAACGCGGAACACGGCATCTGCTGTTCGGCGTGGGTAAAGCCCAGACCGCGCAGGATCGACGCCGCCCGCGCCTCGGCCGACCATGCGTCTATGTCGGCGAGCCGGGCCTGGATTTCGCCGATCCGCACGCCATCGGTCGCGGTCTCGGATTCCGCCAGCAGTCCGGCGCGTTCGGTGTCGGCGGCCAGCACGGTGTCAATAAGCGACACCTCCGATCCCGGCACCTCTTGCGCGACGCCGCCGATGCGGGCGTTGGCGGGCAGGCGCACATCGCCGCCCTCGAGCACAAGGTCGCCGCGGATCAGGTGGAACAGCGTGGTCTTGCCGGTGCCGTTGCGCCCGACGATCCCCACCTTGTGGCCGGCAGGGATCGACGCGCTCGCCGTTTCGAACAGCGGACGGCCTTCGACAGAATAGGTTATGGCGTCAATGACAAGCATGGGCCCATGTGCCAGCGACGCCCGTCCGCGTCAATCGCGCCTTTTCACCAAGACCGGCCCATGCTAGCAGGGCGCCGGATTTGCGGGACGGCACAGGGCCACCCGTCACAGGTTACAAAGGCGACAGACATGGCCACCGAGCGCACACTTTCGATCATCAAACCCGACGCCACCAGGCGCAACCTCACCGGCAAGATCAACGCCAAGTTCGAGGATGCGGGTCTGCGGATCGTCGCGCAAAAGCGCATCCATCTGACCAAGGAGCAGGCCGGAAAATTCTATGAGGTGCATGCGTCGCGCCCGTTCTACGACGAGTTGTGCGAGTTCATGGCCTCCGGACCGGTCGTGGTTCAGGTGCTCGAGGGCGAGGGCGCCATCGGCAAGAACCGCGAAGTGATGGGGGCGACGAACCCGGCCGACGCTGCGTCGGGCACGATCCGCGCCGAATTCGCCGAGTCGGTGGGCGAGAATTCGGTCCACGGATCGGACGCGCCGGAAACCGCTGCCGAAGAGATCTCTTTCTACTTTTCCGGGCTTGAACTGGTCGGCTGACGCGACCGGAGCGCGGGGCGGGTCAGCCGACCTTCTGGGCCGCCACGGCCAGCCCCGCCACAGGCTTTCGAAACTCAAGGCGCAGGGTGTCGCGGTATGTGCGCCGCACCTCGAAGCCCGCAGCGGCGAGTGCGCCGCGCAGGTACGTCTCTCCGTGGCAATTGCGCCCCGACAGGTTGAGCCCGTAACCGGGCGGCGCAATGCCCGCCGCCGCCTCTTCGACGGTAAAGACGAACCAGCCGCCCGGTGCCAGCATTGCCGCAATATTGGCGAATACGTTGCCGAGGTTGCCGAAATAGACCAGCACATCGGCCGACACGACAAGATCGAAGGTGCCGTCAGGCAGCGTGTCGGCGGCCGCAAGATCGCTGCGGCACAACAGATCGTAGCTGCCCTTGGCGCGGCATTTCTCAAGCATCCCGATGGACAGGTCGGCGCCGTGCAACAGGCTGGCCCGGGGCCGCAGCCAGGGTTCGCACAGTCCCGTGCCGCAGCCCGCATCAAAGACCCGGCGCGATCCGTCGCGCGGCAGATCGATCAGGTCGAGCATGTGACCGATCATGGCGGGGCCGTTGTTGTCGAGCGCGGCAAGTTTCTGGTCATAGCTGTCGGCGAATGAGTCGAACAACCGGCTGGTGCTGCCACGCTGTTCGACGGGTTCCGCCGCGCCGTCCATCGCCCCGCGCAGGGTCGCCAGCCGCGCGGCGTCATCGGAATCGGCGAAGGTGTGCGCCATGGTGTCGAGGATGCGCCGCGCCTCGTCCAGTTCGCCGTAATGGGCCAGCAGCGACGCGAGGGCCACCACCACGGCCTGTGGTCGCTCGGCGCCGTTGCTGATCAATGCGACGTCCAGCCGACCGGATTGGAAGCGGCCGGTTTCAAGCTGGCAGACCAGCTGGAGAAACAGGATATCGAAATCGTCGGACGCCCCGGCGCGCGCCAGATCCAGATGGGCCAGCGCCTTTTCGTGCTCATCCATCAGCACCAGGATGTTGGCGATGTTGCCGCGCGCCAGCGGATCGTCGCCATGGGTGTGTTCGATCTGGTCCAGCCCGGTCAGGATATGGCCGCGGATCTGGTCGGCAATGTCCGTGGCATCGGCCTGGCGCAGCAGCTTTTCGATGCCGACAGCCTGTTCCAGCGGCACATCTTCGGATCTCAGCGCGCGCAGGCAGGCGTCGATCGTGGCCGCCACATCGCCATGTCGCATGTGGGTGCGGGCCTCGAACGCAAGGCGGGCGCAGGCCTCGCCCGGTCCCGCGCCGGTGGGGTTGTCTGGCATCGTCGGCATCCTGCAAGGCAACGTCAGGGGGTATTGAACCCTACGTCATCCTGCATGACCAGCGTCAATCGCGCGCGATCACGCCGATGCAATCGAGGATCGCCTCAAGCCGGATCCTCCCGGGGTCGGCATGACGCGATTTCAGAGCGTCGAAGCGGATCCGCAGGGCGGCCTTTTCGGCGCCCTGACAATCGTTCCACGGGCGCCCCTGCAACCCCATCTCTATCACATAGTAGGAAATGAAATGGGCCCGCATTCCACCGCCCAGCAGCCGCGTGTAGGCGGCATCGGTTCCGAGGGCGCGCAGGGTTTCGGCATCGTCGATCCCGACATCGCGGAACGCGCGTTCCATCGCCGGGCCGAGATTGCGGATCGCCGAGACTGGGGTTGCCATGGCAAGCAGTCTAGCGGCCCGGCCGTCCCCGGCAAGGGATCAGATCGCCGCCCAGTCGATGAACCGGACTGGCGGTGTCTGGTCCGGTTCCGGTTTCTGGGGCGCGGGTTTCGGCTTGTCGGTCGGCATGTCTTTGTCCTGTCCGTGGCTTGGGTCGTGTCGTGCAGCCTGGCAGGGCGACGTGGCGACGATGGGGCCGTATCGGTTCCATTTGGCAGCGGTCTGTCGATATTGCCATGGCACATTCGCGTGAACGGAAAATGAATCCGGCGCATGTGGCAGGGTTGCCCAAGCTGTTGACGTTGGGGCATGATATTGGGGAACACTGTGTCGAAAGGTCCGCCCATGCCCCGAAAGGTCATCGTCACCTGCGCCATCACCGGCGCGATCCACACGCCGTCCATGTCGCCGCATCTGCCGGTTACCGCCGAACAGATCGCCGATGCGTCCGTGGCGGCGGCAGAGGCGGGGGCGGCGATCATCCACCTGCATGCGCGCGATCCCGAAACCGGCAGGCCGGACCAGACGCCAGAGGCGTTCGCGCCGTTCCTCAAGGTCATCAAGCAGCGCTGCGATGCGGTGCTGAACCTGACCACGGGCGGCGCGCCCTACATGAAGGTGGCCGAACGCATTGCCCCGGCGGCGACGTATCACCCGGAGGTCGCATCGCTGAACATGGGGTCGATGAATTTCGGTCTCTATCCGATGCTGGAGCGGTTCACCGAGTTCAGACACCCCTGGGAGCGGGAGTTTCTGGAAGGCAGCCGCGATCTGGTGTTCCGCAATTCGTTTCAGGACATCGAATTCGCGCTGGAAACCCTGAGCGCGACGGGCACCCGGTTCGAGTTCGAGTGCTATGACATCTCGCATCTCTACAACCTGCGCCACTTCTTAGACCGGGGGCTGGTGAAGCCGCCGCTGTTCATCCAGTCGGTGTTCGGGCTGCTGGGCGGGATCGGCCCGCACCCCGAGGACGTGGCGCACATGCGGCGCACCGCCGATCGGCTGTTCGGCGATCAGTACCAGTGGTCGGTTCTCGGGGCGGGGCGGCATCAGCTGACGATTGCGGCGATGGCGGTGGCCATGGGCGGCAACCTGCGCGTCGGGCTTGAGGATTCGCTCTGGGCCGGGCCGGGGAAGTTGGCTGAAAGCAACGCCCAGCAGGTCACCATGGCGCGCCGGATCGTCGAGGGGATGGGGCTGGAACTGGCCAGCCCAGACGAGGCGCGCGAGATGCTGGCGCTGAAAGGCGGCGACCGGGTGGCGTTCTGAGTGTTGCCGTCCGTCGCCGGGCGCGGTTAGATCGCCCAGCGGCGTTTGCCCCCCGGAGGTCCATGTCGAAGATTGCGATCGTGATGGTTCTGGCCTTCCTGACGGGATGCACCGGTTACCCGGACCTGCCTGAGACCGGCGCCGAGATGGCGCGTGTGGCCTATCCCAGGCTGGTTCCCCTGACGGCGTTGCTGGCGCAGGCCGAGACGGCGTCGCTGAGCCCGCCGGGGCTGGAGCGCGATCTGCGTGCGCGGGCCGCGCGGCTGCGGG
>JBGTLJ010000252.1:0-12988 GCA_041744175.1 Oceaniglobus sp.
GGGCATCGGCGACATTGTCCCTGAACACGGTTTTGGGCTTTATCTTCGCGTCATCGGACCTAAAACGAAACCGGCAATCCCATCTGACAGGATCAACAGATCATGAGCGACACAACCGCCCCCGATTTTGCCCTGCCCCGCGACGGCGGCGGCACGGTTCGACTGTCCGACCTGCGGGGCAAACCGGTCGTCCTCTATTTTTATCCCAGGGACGATACCCCGGGCTGCACGAAACAGGCGCAGGGGTTCAGCGAAATGGCGGATGCCTTCGGCGCCTCTGGGGCGACGGTGCTTGGCGTCAGCAAGGACAGCGTGGCGATGCACGACAAGTTCCGCGACAAGTATGGGCTGAGCTTTGCGCTTCTGTCGGACGAGAACGACGGAGTTTGCGAGGCTTACGGGGTCTGGGGCGAGAAAAGCATGTATGGCAAGACCTTCATGGGGATCGAACGCAGCACGTTCCTGATTTCGGCCGACGGCCAGATCCTGCGCGAGTGGCGCAAGGTCAAGGTGCCGGGCCATGTCGAAGAGGTGCTGGAGGCAGTCCGCGCCCTGTGAACGACACACCCGATATCGACAAGGCACACTTACCTGACTTCTGCGCGGACCGTGCTTCGCGAATATCGAACTGAACGTCGTTGCTCTGGACCGGGACCTTGTCGCGCGCTCTGTGAACATGGCGACGACCGGATGAAAGCGGCAGATGTTTGATCTAAGCATTTCGACCTGACAGCCGATTTTCAGGAGAATATCGGTGGCCGATGTGGCGCCCTTGCTGCCCTGGCCAACAAGTCGCGCCGCGCAGGACATACACGGCAAATTCATGGGACGCCTTGCCGTGACCCCCGAGGCGCGGGGGCAAGACGCGTCGCCCGCGACGGTCGAGGTGTGTCGCAGGGCAAAGGACAGCCGCGCCGTCGACGCTTTCGAAAGCACATATGCCGATGACGCCGCGCATGTCGCCTATGAAAGCGAATGGCTACGCTCTCTGTGCGGCCGCCCTCACCTTGATCCTTGGGGTAAAGTTCCCC
Source organism: Oceaniglobus sp. (assembly GCA_041744175.1). Classification (GTDB taxonomy): domain Bacteria; phylum Pseudomonadota; class Alphaproteobacteria; order Rhodobacterales; family Rhodobacteraceae; genus Oceaniglobus. Next base: position 1,032 of record JBGTLJ010000252.1, read on the forward strand.
GGTCTGTCGCGTCGTTCCTCTCATGGCACGCAGAAGCCGTCGTTCACCGAGGCAAAGCGTGCAGACGACGGCAGTCCGCCAAGTTTATCCTGGCCCCGGCCGAAGATCCGCCGCACGATTCCGCCTGAGCCACGGACGTTCGGCAATAATCCGCCGAACCGCCGGGCGGGTCATCGCCCAACTGGCGGCAGTGGTGCAATTTCGTTGCGACCCCCGTGCGCCGCCGTTAACCACGACCGGGCATGCTACCGGGGGGAACGGGGTCTGCCTGCTGCCACGGGGAACTGGCCAAGCAAACGGGACGGGATACGTGAAGACAAAAATCGCGACGCTGACAGGTGCCACGCTGCGCGGGGCGTTCCCCGAACAACGGCTATTTTTCCGGTCCGAAACAGGGACCCGCTTTGTCCGGCTTTCGCCCGCCACCCAGTTGATGGCGATTTCAGGCAGCGCGATCGTGGTCGGCTGGTCGATCATCGCCACCGCAATCCTGCTCATGGATACGATTGGCGCGGGCAACATCCGCGATCAGGCGATGCGCGAACAGGCCACATATGAAAAGCGGCTGAACGCGCTGTCGGACGAGCGCGACGCCCGCGCACGGGACGCGCGCGGCGCCCACGACCGGTTCAACACCGCCCTGGCCCGGGTGTCGCTGATGCAGTCCAGCCTGCTCGAATCCGAAGCCCGCCGCACCGAACTCGAGACCGGGATCGCCCTCACTCAGGAAACCCTGCGCAAGACGCTGAAGGAACGCGACGACGCCCGTGTGCAGACCGCAGCCCTGAGTGAACGGTTGCAGGATACCGGCGCGTCAGCGCGGGAAGAGCGCCGCGTCGTCGATGCCGAGGCGACGCTCGACTATCTTGCCGCGGCGCTGAATACAACAGCGGCCCAGCGCGACATCATGGCGAAAGAAGCGATCGAGGCGGAGGAATTCGCTGCCGCCGCGATCAACGACCGCAAGCTCGTCGAAATCCGCAACGACCGGATCTTCAGTCAGCTTGAGGATGCGGTGGCGGTGTCGGTCGCGCCGCTGGACAAGATGTTCCGTGCGGCGGGGCTCGACACCGACAGCCTGCTCAAGACGGTGCGCCGGGGATATTCCGGACAGGGCGGGCCGCTGACGCCGATCACCTTTTCCACCAAGGGCGAAGGGCCGGACGCCGACAGCCTGCGCGCCAATGGCATCCTCGACCGGCTGGACCGCATGAACCTGTACCGGATCGCCGCGCAGAAGGCGCCGTTCGCCCTGCCGGTCAAGTCCGGTTATCGCTACACCAGCGGCTTCGGCCCCCGGTGGGGTCGAATTCATGAGGGAACGGATTTTGCCGCGGCCCATGGCACACCGATCTATTCCACCGCCGACGGTGTCGTTACCCATGCCGGAACCCAGTCCGGATATGGAAAGCTGGTCAAGATCAAGCATGAATTCGGGATCGAAACCCGCTACGCGCACATGTCCAAGATTCGGGTTCAGGTCGGCCAAAGGGTCTCGCGCGGGGATCAGATCGGTGATATGGGAAACACCGGGCGATCCACCGGAACCCACCTTCACTACGAAGTGCGCGTGGGTGGACGAGCTGTGAACCCGATGACCTACATCAAGGCAGCAAAAGATGTTTTCTAAAAGCAAGATCAATGAGCCTGGACCAAAACAAGGGGGCGAATCCGTGCCATCATCCACCGCTTCGTCCAACGACGGGGCTGCCAGTTCACGCTCTTCGTCCGATTACGGATCGACAGCCCCGAAGGCCAAGCCGCCGGCATCGATCCTGTCGGCGGACCTGACGATCAAGGGAAATCTCAAGACGACTGGCGACATCCAGATCGAGGGCACGGTCGAGGGCGACATCCGCGCCCACCTGCTGACCGTGGGCGAAGGCGCCACCGTCAAGGGCGAGGTGATGGCCGACGACGTGGTGGTGAACGGCAAGGTCGTAGGCCGGGTGCGCGGCATAAAGGTGCGTCTGACCTCCACGGCAAAGGTCGAGGGCGACATCATCCACAAGACGATCGCCATCGAATCCGGCGCCCATTTCGAAGGGTCGGTGCAGCGCCGCGAGGATCCACTCAACCCCTCGGGTCAGGGCACCGCGCCTCGTCCCGGCGCAGCATCGGCAGACGCCAAGGCATCCTGACCTTCTTCTCTCGACCGTCGAGGGGCCCCGGCATTCATGCGCGGGGCCTTTTGTTTGGCAAGGTGCGCACGACACCGTCTGTGGGCACACTGCTTCGTCGTAAAGTCGTGGGCCATGGTGACGGCCGGTCGAAAGTCGTCTGTGCATTGTCCGCCGGGGGCCGGTTCTCGAAACTGTTGGCAGGGCTGCGATCTGCAATCGGATGAGCGATCGTTGACTGAGGTCAGGTCTTTACCCGGCAGTCCTGTCGCCCGTTCGCATCCGCCTGCCGGCAGCGACGGACGTCCTTCAAGATGTCATTCGTCGGATTCCGGCGAACATGTAGCCGACCTGCCTCTGACCAGAGGCGCCGTGTCGGAACACCCCTCAAGATCAGGCACCGGTCGGCAACGGCACCCCGCCATACACCGGCAAAGTATCGCGTGCGGGCACAAGCCTGCCCTGCCGGATCGAACGCTGCCATGAGGTGCACGACCTACTCTTCGGCGTTTGCCTCGGCGCGGGACTTGCCGGTGACATCCATCGCAAGGGTCGCCGCCATCAGGCGGTCCAGATCGCCGTCCAGTACGCCTTGGGTATCGGACGTCTCGAAACTGGTGCGCAGGTCCTTGACCATCTGATAGGGTTGCAGGACGTAGCTGCGGATCTGGTTGCCCCAGCCCGCATCCCCCTTGGCCTCGTGCGCCTCGTTGATGCACGCGTTGCGGCGGTCCAGTTCCATCTGGTAAAGACGGGATTTGAGCGCCTTCATCGCGATGTCGCGGTTCTGGTGCTGCGATTTCTCAGAGGACGTGACCACGATCCCGGTGGGCATGTGGGTGATCCGCACGGCGGAATCCGTGGTGTTCACATGCTGGCCGCCCGCCCCGGACGACCGGTAGGTGTCGAGGCGGATGTCTGACGGATTGACCTCGATCTCGATGTTGTCGTCTACCACCGGATAGACCCAGACCGAACTGAAAGAGGTGTGGCGCCGCGCTGCGCTGTCATAGGGCGAAATCCGCACCAGGCGGTGCACGCCGGATTCCGATTTCAGCCAGCCATAGGCGTTGTGGCCGCTGATCTTGTAGGCGGCCGATTTGATCCCCGCCTCTTCGCCGGCGCTTTCCGACTGCAACTCGACGCTATAGCCCTTCTTTTCGGCCCAGCGGACATACATCCGCGCCAGCATCGCCGCCCAGTCGCAGCTTTCCGTGCCCCCGGCGCCGCTGTTGATTTCAAGGAACGTGTCGTTGCTGTCAGCCTCGCCATTCAGCAATGCCTCGATCTCGGCCGCGCCCGCGCGGTCGCGCAAGCGGCCAAGCGCCACCTCTGCCTCTGCGACGATGTCGTCGTCGCCCTCGGTCTCGCCCATGGCGATCAGCTCGATGTTGTCGGACAGCTCCTGCGCCATGCCGTCGTGGCGGGCGATGGCATCCACCAAGGTCTGGCGGTCGCGCATCAGCCTTTGCGCCTTTTCGGGATCGTCCCAGAGATCGGGGGATTCCACCAGCGCGTTGAATTCCTCAAGCCGGTGACCGGCGGTGTCGCGGTTCATCCGCTGGCCGATCAGGTTCAGCGATTTCCGGATCGCATCGATGGTATTCTGTATTTCGGCACGCATCTCTCTGACTTTCCGCAATGACCGTCCTTCGGCCATTGCTGATAGCAATGGGGGGAACGCTCGGCAAGGCACCGGCCACAAGCGCGGTCGCGTGCCGGTTTCATTCGATCGCGCTGCGCATGGACCGATTCGTTCCTGCCAGGCGCGCCGGATAGCCGCGCCTCTTGTGCCATTTCCGCATGTTTCACCCGCAAGCAGGTGTCTTACCGGGACCGCCCTAGTAGAGTCCACCGGACGAGATCGACCCATAGCTCGCCTTTTTTTTCGGGATCGTCACCACGCCGCCGGTCGAGGTGCGCACCTGTGCCCCGCCCCGGTCGCCCACCGCCTCGTCGAACAGCGGCAGGTTGACTCCCATGGCGAACCCGCCGTCAAAGGCCACGCCGAACATGGGTTCCTCGCCCAGCCTGAAATATTCGGCCACCACGTTGTCGCCCGAGGCCTGGTCCGACAGCCGCGCACCTGTAAAGCGGTCGATCTTGATGAACTGGCCTCCCGGCGGCACCTCGAACGGGCCGCCGCCGTACTTCTTGACCGCCTGCTGCATGAACCGGTTGAACACCGGCGCACACAACCCGCCGCCCGATCCCGATTTGCCCATCGGGCGGGGCTGGTCGTATCCGATATAGCAGCCCGCCGCGATGGTGCTGGTGAACCCGACGAACCAGGCGTCCTTTTCGTCGTTGGTAGTTCCGGTCTTGCCCGCCACGGGAACCCCGCCAAGGTCGATCTTGCCGCGCGCGGTGCCCCGTTCGACCACGCCCTTCAGCATCGAGGTCAACTGATAGGCGGTGATTGCATCCATCACCCGTTCACGGTTGCTGGTGATCGCGGGAGCGAGCCCCGGATCGATCGAGGCGATTTCGCATTCCGGGCAGGCGCGCTGATCGTGTCTGTAGACAGTGGCGCCGTAGCGGTCCTGCACCCGGTCCACCAGCGTCGGTTCCACCCGTTCGCCGCCGTTGGCGAACATCGCGTAGGCCGCGACCATCCGGAACAGTGTCGTCTCTTCGGACCCCAGCGCATTGGCCAGAAACCGGCCCATGTCGTCATAGACGCCGAACCGTTCGGCATAGCGCGCCACCGTGTCCATCCCCACCTCTTCGGCCAGCCGCACGGTCATCAGGTTGCGCGACTGTTCGATCCCGGTGCGCAACGGCGTCGGGCCATAGTACTTGTTGGAATAGTTCTTCGGCCGCCAGACGCCCTGGGGCGTGTTCACCTCGATCGGGGCGTCGACGACGATGGTGGCGGGGCTGAATCCCGAATCCAGCGCCGCCGCATAGACGAACGGCTTGAACGACGAACCGGGCTGGCGGGTCGCCTGGGTGGTGCGGTTGAACACCGAGTGCTGATAGGAAAACCCGCCCTGCATCGCCAGGACCCGGCCGGTGTTCACGTCCATCGCCATGAACGCGCCCTGAACCTCCGGGATCTGGCGCAGCGTCCAGCGCACGAAGCTGTCATCGCCGTCGTCCGTCATCCTGCGCACCAGCACGACATCGCCGACGTCCAGAAGATCGCCCGCCACCTGCGCCCGTGGCCCAAGCGACCGGTCCTTGTTGCGCTTTCTGGCCCATTGCACGTCCTTGGGTTCGATCCAGTGGCCGTCGGCATCCTCTTCGACGCCCTCGATGCCGATGCGCGCGCTGGTGTCGCCCACCGACAGCACCACCGCGGGGTGCCAGTCGTCGTCCAGAACCACGTCGCGCGACACCTTCACGTCGGCGAGGGCCGCACGCCATCGCGTTTCATCCCCCAGCGCGTCAGGCTCGACGCTCTTGCCCGTTCCCCGCCAGATCCCGAGACCGCGGTCGAAACTTTCAAGCTGCTGGCGCAGCGCCTCTGCGGCGACCTTCTGCAATTCGGGATCGATTGTCGCGCGAACCGAAAGCCCGCCGGAAAAGAATTCGCTTTCGCCGAATTCCCCGGACAACTGCCGCCGGATCTCATCGGTGAAATAGTCGCGCGGCGGCATGGCGGCCTTGAAGCTTTCGACGTCGCCGTTCTGGACCGTGCGAAGCGGCTTTATCCGCGACAGCCGATATTGCTCCTCTTCGATGTAGCCGTTCTCCCACATCTCGCGCAGGACATAGTTGCGTCGGGTAATCGCATCCTCGACGTCGCGCACCGGGTGCAGGTTGGCGGGCCTTTGCGGCAAGGCGCCCAGATACGCCGCCTCTGCCGGGTCCAGATCGGCCAGGGGCTTGTTGAAATAAGTCTGCGCCGCCGCCGCAACGCCATAGGTGTTCTGGCCGAGATATATCTCGTTGAGATAGAGTTCGAGGATGCGGTCCTTGCTCAGCGTGCCTTCGATGCGGCTGGCGAGGATCAGTTCCTTGATCTTGCGCTCGGCACTCCGCTCGCCCCCCAAGAGGAAGTTCTTCATCACCTGCTGGGTGATGGTCGAGGCACCGCGCAGCTTGCTGCCGCGCGCCGCGTCGATCGCGGCGGCAGCCATTCCCCGGGGATCGTAGCCCTTGTGGGAATAGAAGTTCTTGTCCTCTGCCGAGATGAATGCGCCCTTGACGAGATCGGGAATGTCTTCTGCCGACGCGAACAGCCGCCTTTCCTCGGCGAATTCGTCGATGATCCGCCCCTCGCGGGAATAGATCCGCGAAATCGTCGGTGGCGTGTATTTGGCAAGCTGATCGGTGTTGGGCAGGTCGCGCGAATACATCCAGAAAATCGCGCCGATGGTCAGCGCCGCGAACATCGCGCCGATGGTCACCCAACTGAAGATGCCACCGAAAAATGCCAGAACGAACCGGACCATGCCGCGCCTCTCTCAAATCAACCTGCCCTCTATATCCCGCGGGGAGTGCAGCGTCAAAAGCGGCGTGGCGCAATCGTGCCGGAAACCGGCTCAAATGTCCGGCATGACTTTGCAGGTGAAATCCGTAACCAGAGGTGAGAATATCTTTCGCGTTGACCGCGGGACATGTTTCAAGATTAAATCGAACGATCGGGATCGATGCCCATACAAGGTCGGTCCGGTCCGAAAACCCGTCAAACGGGTTGAACCGATGACCCGTAGGGCGGGTCGTACATGTGACCCGCGAAACGGGTCCACCACAAAGTTTCTGGGAGGGAACCACATGAAAACGCTTTTCGCCGTCAGTGCCATCGCGCTGGCCGCCTCCGGCACCGGCGCGCTTGCCGATGCGCATTCGGTCAGCGCCTGCCTGATCACCAAGACCGACACCAATCCGTTCTTCGTCAAGATGAAGGAAGGCGCCCAGGCCAAGGCGGATGAGTTGGGCATGACCCTGAAATCCTTTGCCGGCAAGGTTGACGGCGATCACGAGACCCAGGTCGCCGCCATCGAGACATGCATTCTCGACGGTGCCAAGGGCATCCTTCTGACCGCCTCCGACACCTCGTCCATCGTCAGCGCCGTGCAGCAGGCCCGCGACGCCGGGCTGGTGGTGATCGCTCTGGACACGCCGCTGTCGCCCGCCGACGCCGCCGACGCCACCTTTGCCACCGACAACTTTCTGGCCGGCGAGCTGATCGGCAAATGGGCCGCGGCGACTTTGGGCGACGCCGCAGCGGATGCCAAGATCGCCATGCTGGATCTGGCCGTGAGCCAGCCCACGGTCAGCGTGCTGCGCAATCAGGGTTTTCTTCAGGGTTTCGGCATCGATCTGGCGGATCCAAATGTGATCGGCGACGAGGATGACGCGCGCATCGTCGGCAGCGATGTCACCGCCGGCAACGAGGAAGGCGGCCGCAAGGCGATGGAGAACCTGCTGGCAACGGATCCCGGCATCAACCTCGTCTATACGATCAACGAACCTGCCGCCGCCGGCGCCTATGAGGCGCTGACATCCATCGGCCGCGAAGGCGACGTGCTGATCGTTTCGGTCGATGGCGGCTGCCCCGGCGTGCAGAACGTCGCCGATGGCGTGATCGGCGCCACATCGCAGCAGTATCCGCTGGCGATGGCGGCCCTGGGGATCGAGGCGATTTATGCCTATGCTCAGGACGGCACCCTGCCCGAACCCACCGAAGGCAAGGATTTCTTCGACACCGGCGTGGCGCTGGTGACGGATCAGCCCGCCGAGGGGGTCGAGAGCATTTCGGTCGCCGAAGGCCAGGAGCTGTGCTGGGGCTAGGCCGCACGATGGGGTCAAAGCCCACCGCACCCTGAACCAACGCGAAAGGCGCCGACAGCGCGCCTTTCGCCCGCTCATGGACCAAAGGACACCAGATGTCGCAGACAGGTCAAAAGGGGCAGGATTATGAATCCACCCTGTCGCAGAGTTCCCAGAACGTCGCCGAATTCCGTGATGACCGGAAAGGGTTCATCCACAGGTTCCAGCACGCGCTGCACCAGACGCCATCGCTGGTGCCGCTCATCGTGCTTGTGCTGTCGATCCTGATCTTCGGCGCGCTGCTGGGGTCGAAGTTCTTCTCGCCCTTCGCGATGACCCTGATCCTGCAACAGGTGCAGATCGTCGGCATCCTTGGCGCCGCGCAGGCACTTGTGATCCTGACCGCCGGGATCGATCTGAGCGTCGGCGCGATCATGGTATTCAGTTCGGTGATCATGGGCCAGTTCACGTTCCGCTATGGCATCCCCGCACCCGTCGCCATCGCCTGCGGCCTTGCCATCGGCACCGCCTGCGGTTTCATCAACGGCTGGCTGGTCGCCAAGGTCAAGCTGCCGCCGTTCATCGTGACGCTGGGCATGTGGCAGATCGTGCTGGCGGCCAATTTTCTCTATTCGGCGAACGAAACCATCCGCAGTCAGGAGATCCAGGAGCAGGCGCCGCTGCTGCAGGCGTTCGGCGCGACCGTCGAGGTTGGCGGGGCGAGGCTTACGGTCGGCGTGATCTTCATGGTGCTGCTGGTGTTCGTGCTGGCCTTCGTGCTGCGCCAGACCGCATGGGGGCGCCATGTCTATGCCGTGGGCGACGACCCGGAGGCGGCCGAGCTTTCCGGGGTGCAGGTCAACAAGGTGCTGATTCAGGTCTACATGCTGAGCGGGCTGATCTGCGCCTTTGCGGGCTGGGCGCTGATCGGGCGGATCGGATCGGTTTCGCCCACCTCGGGGCAGCTTGGAAACATCGAATCCATCACCGCCGTGGTGATCGGCGGCATATCTCTGTTCGGCGGGCGCGGGTCGATCGCGGGGATGCTGTTCGGCGCGCTGATCGTCGGCGTCTTTACCCTTGGCCTGCGGCTTTTGGGGGCGGACGCGCAATGGACCTATCTGCTGATCGGGGTGCTGATCATCGGGGCCGTGGCGGTGGACCAGTGGATACGGAAGGTTTCGGTATGAGACATCTCGACAGCCAACACCGCGCCTGCGGCAGGGTCGGCGACATCGGAAAGGTCCTGCCATGAGCAACGTGCAGCCCATCCTGAGCGGCAAGAACCTGGTCAAGCGCTATGGCAAAGTGACGGCGCTGGACCATTGCGATTTCGAGCTCTACCCGGGCGAGATCCTCGCCGTGATCGGCGACAACGGTGCCGGCAAGTCGAGCCTGATCAAGGCCGTGTCGGGCGCCGTCATTCCCGACGCGGGCGAGGTGTTTCTGGAGGGCAAGGAGGTGCGGTTCTCGTCGCCGCTGGATGCCCGCGACCACGGTATCGCCACGGTCTATCAGCAGCTTGCCCTGTCGCCCGCGCTGTCCATCGCCGACAACATGTTCATGGGCCGCGAATTGCGAAAACCGGGCTTCATGGGCAAGTGGCTGCGGATGCTCGACAAGCCGGCGATGGAAAAGTTCGCCCGCGACAAGCTGAGCGAACTGGGCCTGATGACGATCCAGAACATCAACCAAGCGGTGGAAACCCTTTCGGGGGGCCAGCGCCAGGGGGTTGCCGTGGCGCGGGCCGCCGCGTTCGGATCAAAGGTGATCATCCTTGACGAACCCACCGCCGCGCTGGGGGTGAAGGAATCGCGCAAGGTGCTGGAGCTGATCCAGGACGTCCGCTCGCGCGGCGTCCCGATCGTGCTGATTTCCCACAACATGCCCCATGTGTTCGAGGTTGCCGACCGGATCCACATCCACCGTCTGGGCAAGCGGCTTTGCGTGATCAATCCCGCAGACTATTCCATGTCGGACGCCGTCGCGTTCATGACCGGGGCGAAAGAGCCGCAGCAGGCCGCATGATCGACGCTCTACGCGCCGTGCTGCATCTGCCTGCCGGGCGGCATCTGATCGCGGTGGCGGGATCGCCGGCCAGCGGAAAGTCCACCTTTGCCAAACGGTTCGCCGATGAGCTTTCGGCGTCCGGACGCGCCGCGCAGGTAGTGCCGATGGACGGGTTTCACCTCGACAATGCGATCCTCGATGCGCGTGGCGACCGCGCGCGCAAGGGCGCGCCCCACACCTTCGATCTGCGCGGCTTTCAGCGGTTGATGGCGGATGTCGCGCGCGGCGGGCAGGTGATCTATCCGCTGTTCGACAGGGCCCGCGATCTGGCCGTGGCCGGAGCAGGCGAGCTTTCGGGCGATACCGAACTGGTGGTGGTCGAAGGCAACTACCTGCTCTACGACGCGCCGGGCTGGCGCGATCTTGCACCGCTCTGGTCGGTGTCGGTCTGGCTTGAGGTATCGGCCGAGATGCTGATGTCGCGCCTGATGCAACGCTGGCGCCAGCAGGGCATGACCGGCGAAGAGGCCATTGCCAGGGTCCGCGGCAACGACCTTCCCAATGCCGAGGAGATCGCCGCGCACCGCCTGCCCGCCACGGTGACGATCACGGTCTGAGGGCCGCGGGCGAAGGCGTCCTTTCCGGTGTCTACGGTCGGTGAGCCGGTGTACAGAGCCCGTCGCGTTGGCCCCCCACAGGCACGGATGGGAAACCACCCGAGAGATCCTTGGGTCAGGCCCAAGGATGACGGCGCGCGGGGCGGATCACGCGCGCATCCGACTGCCGTTGGCATCGAACAGCGGCTGGCGCTGGAGCTGCGCGGCGCAGCGTTTGCCCAGCACCTCGATTTCCCACCCGCCATCGGTTTCGGCCATCTGCCGGGGCACATAGCCCATGGCCACGGATTTGCCCGAGGCATGGGCGTATCCGCCCGACGTGACCCAGCCGATCACGTCGCCGCCAAGGTAGATTGGTTCGTCCCCGATCGGGTCGCTGTCTGTCGCATCGACCACGAAGCTGCGCAGGCGCATCTTGCCGCCGTCGGCCTTCAGGTCCGCCGCCGCCGCCTTGCCGATGAAATCGGCGTCCTTGCCCAGCGCGATGAAGCGGCCCAGTTCCGCCTCCCACGGGGAATAGATCGGCCGGTATTCGCGGCCCCAGCCCCCGAAGCCCTTTTCCAGCCGCAGCGCGTTCAGTGCGCGCAGGCCGAAATCACGGATCGCGAATTCGGCGCCGGCCTTTTTGATCGCCGTATAGACGTGGCGCTGGTATTCCGGCTTCATCCAGATTTCGTACCCGAGATCGCCGGTGAAGGTGATCCGCCCCACGAGGCAGGGCGCCATCGACAGGTCCATCTGGCGGATGTCCATGAAACGGAACGCACCGGCACCGACATCGTCATCGGTGAGCTTGGCCAGCACCGCGCGCGCGTTCGGCCCCGCGATGGACAGCCCCACCAGACCGGCACCCAGGGGCGAGATCGCCACGCCCGCCTCCAGATGCTGGTCGAACCAGCGCATGTGGTAATCCTCGGCGATGCCCGATCCGGCGATGAAGAACCCGTCCAGCCCAAGGTTGGCGACGGTGAAATCGCCGATCACGTATCCGTCGTGCTTCAGCATCGGCGCAAGGGTCATGCGGCCTGGCGCGGGGATGCGGCCCGCCAGCATCCGGTCGAGCCAGGCCCCCGCCCCCGCGCCGGTCACGCGGTATTTGGCGAAGCCCGAGATCTCGAGCACACCGACGCTGTCGCGCACCGCCTGCGCCTCTGCGCCCACATGGTCGAAATCGGTGGAGCGTTTCCAGCTGAACGCGTCCCTTACCCCTTCGGGGGCGAACCACAGCGGCGATTCGAGCCCGTGGGAGGCGCCGAACTGCGCGCCCTCTGCGGCAAGCAGATCGTAGATCGGTGTGGTTTTCAAGGGACGTCCGGCGGGCAGTTCCTCGTTCGGGAAGCGGATGGAAAAGCGGCGGGAATAGTTTTCCTGCACGCGGGCATTGGTGTAGGCCATGGTCGCATAATTGCCGAAGCGGCTGACATCCATGGCGAAAACGTCCATTCCCGGATCGCCGTTGATCAACCACTGCGCCAGCGCGAGGCCGACG
>JBGTLJ010000253.1:0-1635 GCA_041744175.1 Oceaniglobus sp.
CGGCGACCGCCGACTGCTGGTCTGGGCACCCACACTGTCGCTCTATCACGTGCTGGCCAGCCTCGCGGTCCTCAAGGCCGCGCTGGAAATCGTGACCCGTCCGTTCTTCTGGGACAAGACAAGCCACGGCCACCTTTCGGATGCCGATGAGGTCGGTGCGCCGAACCCCGCACAACGGCTGTCCTAAGGCGGCACGTCAGCGATCGCTTTCCCGGCGGCCAACAGGCGCGCCGACCTGTCGCCGCGCTCTAGTTTGCATCCGGCGCCGTGGCCACTGCCTTCAGCCGCGTTTCGAACGCCATGCTTATATGCGCCTTCAGCGCGTTGTGGGCACCATCGCCGTCCCCCGCCTCGATCGCCGCGACGATACGGTCATGTTCGCCCAGCGCCACCGGCCCTCGGCCCTTTACCGCAAGCGACGTGGTGGCCAGCAGCGCCATGAACCGGTGCACCAGATCAAGCTGCTGCACCAGATACCGGTTGTGGCTGGCCAGGTGGATCTGCTTGTGGAACCTCCGGTTGGCACGGGCCAGCGCCTGCGGATCGCCAAGCAGGGCCGCATCCTCCCGGACCATGGCACGAAGCACCCGCACCTCCTCCTCGGTCGCATGACGCGCCGCCAGCCGCGCCGCCAGTCCCTCCAGCTCGGAGCGCACCACGTAGAGTTCGGCCAGCTGGTTGTGATCCAGAGCCGCGACGATCAGCGACCTGCCGTCGCGCGCCAGCATGCTCTGGGTCTCGAGCCGTTGCAGAGCCTCGCGCACCGGGGTGCGCGACACGCCGAACCTTTCGGCCAGTTCGCTTTCCACCAGACGATCGCCCGGGCGATAGGTGCCGGTGTCGATCGCTTCCAGGATCAGCTGATAGGCATCGCGCTGCGCATTTCGGGTCTCGGCCATATCCGCGTCACCCTTCCCGCATGAGTTGCGCAAGTTTTGTCCAGAATATCCGCCCGGTCAACATGGCGCCACGGGGGCTGGGTGCGCAGGGGCCTTGTTTGACGGCAAAACCGTACCAGATGCCGCAGCCCGCGCTTGCACGATCTGCGTCGGCCAACTACAAATCCGAAGTCCGGTCGCATTGGGAGCCATCGATGCGGTCAAGGTCTGCAAGTCCGTCCTCCGCAGACACCGGATATACGACACACCCCGGCGGGGTATTCTGCCCAGGCTGTCGTCCCGCACCGCCCGATGCCGGCGCAGCCCGGCCGCCCCACCCCATTGCGTCACCCCCTCTGCCGCCGCTATTGGATATGCCATGCACCGCCATGCGTTTTCCCATGTCCGCGTCTGGGTCTTCGATCTCGACCACACGCTCTATCCGCCGCAGGCGGCACTGTTCGCGCTGATTGAGCCGCGGATGACCGCATGGGTGATGGCAGCGCTGAACCTCGATCGCGTCAGCGCCGACCGGCTGCGTGTCGATTACTGGCGCCGCCACGGCACCACTCTGACCGGTCTCATGCGCGAACACGGGGTCGATCCGGAAGATTACCTTGCCCATGTCCACGACATCGCGATGGACAGCCTGACCGCCGATCCGGACCTTGCCGCGCGGATCCGCGCCCTTCCCGGTCGGCGCATCGTCTATACCAACGGCACCGCGCCCTATGGCGAACGCGTGCTTGCGGCGCGC
>JBGTLJ010000254.1:0-2950 GCA_041744175.1 Oceaniglobus sp.
GCCGTTCTCCGTCGCGGCGCTGGCGGTCAGCCCGTCCATCAACTCGGCGCGCTTGCGGTCCTCGAACTCGGCGGCGAAGGGCGCACCGTTCAGGAACGGAATGCTCTCGCCCAGCAGCTTGGCGGCGGCGGTGTTCAGATCTACGATTCGTCCCGTCGATTGCGACACGAACGCCACCGCGTCGCGGGTCACGTCCATCACCACCCGCAGCCGGGTCTCGAACTCGCGCTGGGTCTCGTAATCCTGTTCCAGCCGCAGTTGCGTCAGCACCAGCTGGTGCTGCATCTCGGCGATCGGGCGCAGATCGTGCCCCAGCATCAGCAGCGCGCCATCGGGGCCGATCCGGTGAAACGAATAGCGGATCGGAAATTCCCAGGCCTCGCCGTCCACATGATTCAGCTCGACAGACTTGGTCGATCGCGCGTCACGGTTGTAGACGGCAAGCTGACGCTCCAGCTTGTCGACGCTCTCGATGGACAGGAAATCGCGCACATCGCGCCCCTGCCAGTGGTCCAGCCGCCCGAAACTGTCGTGCTCGCGGTTGATCAGAACCGACAGGATCTGCCCCAGGTCCGATACCACCACGGCGATGTCGGCGGTCGCCGCGATGATGTCGCCCAGGATGTCCGGGGCGATCAGCGGAATCGATCCGCCAGACCAGTACTGGGTGCCCCCGCTGCTCATCCGGTCCGTACCCGCGGGGAAAGGCCGGCCGTCATTCAGGCACCCGGTTTAAGGGGGGGCGGGGTCACGGCAACGTCCATCAGACCGCAAAGGCGCAGGGCCTCTTCGATGTCGTTGGACAGATGATCGGCATGGGTCAGGCTCATCGCGTCCTCGTCCAGATCAATCGCAGGTCCGCCGACGATGATCGGCGTAGGTTGTGACATGGTGTTGCGCAGCACCCTTATCAACTCCCCCGTCGGGGCCAAACGTTCCACATGGGCCACCGACACCAGGATCGCGTCGAAATTCTGGTCGTTCAGCAGCGATCTGACCTCGGTCAGCGGCCGGCCCAGCATCAACCGAACCGATGCCCCAAGCCTGCGAAGCTGCGACGTCAGCAGCATCGGACCCAGGGTATGGTGTTCGTCCGCCAGCACGAGGACGACGATGTTCAGCCCGTTGTCGTGCATCCGCGCATCGGCGGACCAGTGCTCGGTCAGTTCGCGCAGCAGGCCCTGCAACCGGGCGACGCCGATGGTCACGTCGGCAAAGCTCATGCCGTCGTCGGACCAGGCCTCACCCATGCGCCGGGCGACTTCCGGGATATAGAGATCGGCGATCTCAAGGCGTGAAATCCGCGCCGCCAGCATTGCGCGCACCGTTCGGTTGCGGACCTGTGGGTCACGGTCGCCGGCCGATTCGTACAGCGCCACCAGGAACTTTTCGGACAGGCCGGGCGCTTGCGCACCGCGGCGCGCCACCAGCACCGACAGCGCCTCCGACGCCAGGGTGCCCACAGATCGGTCCATGGGTGCAGACGGCTTAAACGACGATTTGCTCACCTTGGCTTCCGGCATGACGTGTCCCTCCCACTATGGCTGGCGCGTCGGGCCGACAGGGCGGTCCGTTGGCGACCATTTCAATGTCGGCCGATCGCGCAACAATGTCAAAGAAAATTGACACCCCACGTGGCATGGCGGCGATTCAGGTGGGTTTCGCGGCCGGACGCGCCGCAATGCCGCATAACGCAGCAACAGAGTGTCAACTTTGGAGTGTAAGTTTTAGTTGACACTTTATCGCGGCAGTGGCTAACTTCATCGGACCGGGGATCAGTCCGAAAGGCGGGAAATGTCGCAACGCACCACCACGGCCAGCCAGCTCTACACCCCGGATCAGCGGGCGCGGCGCGACGCCACCCGCTGGACGACGGTGCAGGGAATCCTCGCACCGGTTCAGTTCGCGGTGTTCGCGGTGTCGCTGGTGCTGGTGGTGCGCTATCTGCTCACCGGTGCGGGATATGACATTGCCACAGCCTCGATCCTGCTGAAAACACTGTGTCTTTACACGATCATGGTCACCGGCGCGATCTGGGAAAAGGTGGTCTTCGGCCAGTATCTGTTCGCGCCGTCGTTCTTCTGGGAAGACGTGGTCAGCTTTCTCGTCATCGCCCTGCACAGCCTCTATCTCTGGGGTCTGGTCACCGGCGCGCTGGCCCCGGGCGCGCTGATGGTGGTGACGCTGCTGGCCTACCTTGCCTATGTGCTCAACGCTGTGCAGTTCCTTTTGAAGCTGCGGCGCGCCCGGCTCGATTCGCAGCCCACCGCGGCGCCTGTGTCCGGGGTGGCGGCATGAACGATCACGCCCCCATCGCGACAGGATGCCGCGACACCCCCGTGCTGAAGGAGCGTGGCCAGCGAGAGGTGTTCTGCGGGCTGACGGGAATCATCTGGCTGCACCGCAAGATGCAGGATGCGTTCTTCCTCGTCGTCGGCTCGCGCACCTGCGCCCACCTGCTGCAATCCGCGGCCGGCGTGATGATCTTTGCCGAACCCCGATTCGCCACTGCCATCCTCGAGGAAAAGGATCTGGCCGGCCTCGCCGATGCCCAGGACGAACTCGACCGCGAGGTGGCGCGCCTGCTGGCCCGCCGCCCCGACATCCGCCAGCTGTTTCTCGTCGGCTCCTGCCCGTCCGAAGTGATCAAGCTGGACCTGCACCGCGCCGCCGAACGCCTGTCGCTGACCCACGCGCCCCATGTCCGGGTGCTGAACTACTCCGGTTCGGGAATCGAGACGACATTCACCCAAGGAGAGGATGCCTGCCTCGCCTCCATGGTTCCCGGCCTGCAGGACACCGACGCGCGCGAACTGCTGCTGGTCGGGGCCCTGCCCGATGTGGTCGAGGATCAGATGCTGTCGCTGCTGCGCGACATGGGGCTGGAAAACATCCGCTGCCTGCCCGCGCGGCGCAGCGATGACAGCCTTGCCTGCGGGCCCAACACCGT